>JBDHYM010000164.1:0-7248 GCA_039811405.1 Flavihumibacter sp.
AGCGGCGGCGGTATTGTTTGCTTTGAGCTGAAAGGCGGACTGGCAGCCGGCCGGCAATTCCTCGATGCGCTGCAGTTGTTGAGCCTTACCGCCAACCTGGGCGATACGCGCAGCATCGCTTCGCATCCTGCCAGCACCACACATGCAAAGCTGAGCGAAGCTGAAAGAGAGGCCGTGGGAATCAGCAGCGGATTGATACGCCTGTCGGTGGGGCTGGAGCATCCCGACGACATCCTGGCCGATATCAGGCAAGCCCTGGATCAACTGCCTGCGTGATTACGCCGGCCCTGGCCGTTTCTTACGACAGTCCCACTTCGTAATGCCGTTCAGGGATCTCGGTGTCTTTGAATCCCTTCTGGTATAGCCGCTGCTTGAATTGCAGTTGCACATCGTATTCACCGTGAACGAGGAAGAGGCGCTTCACTTTTTTGGGGTCCTGGCAGGCGAGGAACTGGCAAAGATCTTCATAATCGCCGTGTGCGCTCATGCTCCTGATAGAACCGACGGTTGCATTCACTTCGTGCTCCACCCCGAAGATGGACACCATTTTTTTGCCGGCCATCAGTCTTCCGCCCAATGACTGCGGTTCACAATAGCCCACCAGCAAAATGCCATTGCGGCTGTTCTCGATATTATTGGAGATATGGTGTTTAACGCGGCCGGCTTCGGCCATGCCGCTGGCAGATATGATCACGCAGGGTTCGTTGCGGAAGTTCAGCAGCTTCGATTCTTCTACGGTTTTGACGTATTTAAGTCCCGCGAAACGGAAAGGATCATCATCCTGCTCCAGCACTTTCTGGATGGTGCGGTTGAAATATTGCGGATAGTGTTTAATCATTTCCGTTGCTTCGATGCTCAGCGGGCTGTCGAGAAAATAGTCGAGCGCCGGCAACCTTCTCTCAAGCTCCAGTTGGTTCAGCGAATAAAGTATCTCCTGGGTGCGGCCCACGCTGAAAGCGGGAATGATCAGCTTTCCTTTTTGCTTTACGCATATTTTCTCGATCCACTCGAGCAACTGGTCGGGTGTGGTGGTCTGCAGTTCGTGCAGGCTGTTACCGTAGGTCGATTCCAGCAATATATAGTCTGCCTGGGGGAAAACATCGGGTGAACGCAGAATAACATCACGGTAACGGCCGACGTCGCCGCTGAAGCTGATCTGCTCAGTGCTTCCGTTTTCAGTTACCCGCAAATGAACGGCGGCGCTGCCGATGATATGCCCCGCGTCGGTGTACATCACCTCCAGCCCCTCTCCGATCTTTGTCCACTGCCCGTAATCGACCGTTCTGAAATACTGCATGGCATTCGCCGCATCGTCGCTGGTGTACAGCGGCCGCACATAAGGCTGGCCCGCGGCGGCTCTTTTCTTATTGATGTACCGTACGTCGTCTTCCTGGATGCGCGCGGAATCTTCGAGCAGAATGCTGCAGAGGTCTTTGGTGGCCGGCGTGCAGTAGATGGGGCCATTGAAGCCTTCGCTGACCAGCTTGGGAATAAGACCGCTGTGGTCGATATGCGCGTGGGATAGTAACAGGATGTCTACTTCAGTGGGTTCGAATCCCCAGGTACGGTTCAGCATATCGGTTTCCTTTCCCATGCCCTGGAACATGCCGCAGTCGAACAATATTTTTCGTCCGTCTTTAAGTGTCAGCAGGTGTTTTGAGCCGGTAACGGTGCGCGCAGCTCCGTGAAATGCCATTTTCATGATGATTTCTTTTTAAAAGACCAGGTAATGCGAAAAGAAGCAATGGGCTCGCCTTGGTCGTTGGCGCCCTTCGCTTCTGCAATAATCGTTTGTGCTTCACCGGTAGTAACCGCTTTTGCAACCGCTTCAGCAATAGCCGGTCCGTCGTCGCAGCAAAAGCTGGTGCGGCCCGTTGCTTTTTTTACAAAACTGGCTTCCATACCTACCACCAGCATCGATACCGCCGGTTTCCGGCCGTAGGTATGCGCCATTGCCAGTATGCCGGTGCTCATCTCGGCCGCCATCGCCAGGCAGGCGAAGTACGTGGATCGGAAAGGATTGGTGGAAAACCATTTGTAGGGAACCGTAACCACGGCCGCCGACCTGGTCAGCGACTGCACCCTTACCCCCGAGAAATAGGCCGCCGGTATTTTCGATAACAGGAACAGCCTGAATTTCAGGGGACTGTTAACAAGCTGAAAAAAACCTTCCTGGTCGGGCAATGAATGGATAATTGAATAGGAAAGGTAGCAGGAAAACCCAAAAATCAAAAATCAAATCCCTTCCACCTGGTTGCGAAGCAGGTCTTCAAATTCATCGCGCTTCCTGATCAGGCGCGCTTTGCCTTCTGTTACCATTACTTCAGCGGGTTTGAGGCGGGAGTTGAAATTGGACGACATTTCAAAGCCATAAGCTCCCGCATTGTAAAAGACCAGCAGGTCAGATTCGCGCACTTCGTTGAGGGTGCGGTCCCAGGCAAAAGTGTCGGTTTCACAGATATTGCCCACCACGGTATAAATGCGTTCGGGACCATCGGGGTTGCTGATGTTTTTGATACGGTGGTATGCCTCGTAAAACATGGGGCGGATCAGGTGGTTGAAGCCGCTGTTCACGCCCACGAAAACGGTGGCGGTGGTCTGCTTGATCACATTGGCCTTCACGATAAAATAACCTGATTCGCTCACGAGGAATTTGCCCGGCTCAAACCAGACCTGGATGCTCTTGCCGGTTTCGCGTTCGTATTCCTCGAACGCCTCGGTCACTCTTTTGCCCAGCAGCTCGATATCGGTTTGCACATCGCCTTCCTGGTATGGCACTTTGAAGCCGCTGCCAAGATCGATGAACTGGATAGCAGGAAAACGGCGGGCGAGGTCGAACATTACTTCCAGTCCCTGTAAAAAAACGTTCACGTCTTTGATGTCGCTGCCGGTATGCATGTGGATGCCGGCTACATGAAGGCCCGTTTTCTTCACCACGCGCTCGATATGGCGCAACTGGTGAATGGAGATGCCGAACTTGCTGTCGATATGCCCGGTGGATATCTTATAATTACCGCCGCCCATGATATGCGGGTTGAAGCGGATGCAGATGGGATAAGAGCCGCCGTATTTATTGCCGAACTGTTCGAGAATGGAAATATTATCGATGTTCAGGTTTACGCCGAGTTGCTTTCCTTCATCCACTTCGGCGAAATCAACACAGTTGGGGGTAAACAATATCCGCTCGGGCGTAAAGCCCGCCCGTAAGCCGAGTTTCACCTCGTTGATGCTTACGCAGTCGAGCGAGGCGCCGATCGACTCCACGTATTTAAGCACATTGATATTGCTGAGCGCCTTGCAGGCGTAAAAAAACCGTGCATTGCATTTACTGAATGCCTTCTCCAGCTTATTGTACTGACCGCGGATCTGATCGGCGTTATATACGTAGAGGGGCGTACCAAACTCTCTTGCAAGAGAGACCAGTTGTTCGTTGCTTAAAAAATCGGCCATAGTTTTCTGACTTGCGAAATGGCAGCGAATATAATCATTCTTCGGCTGCCGGCGCATCGTCAGGTGTTTCCTGCAATTCGCCTGTTTCGCTGACATGCAGGCCCGCATGCTCTTCCGCCACGAGCACATCGGTGATGGTTTCCTCGTTGCCATTTTCCGCCCGGAGCTGGTTACCCGGAATGGTGGGCTCGACCACCTGGTCGGCCAGCACCTCCCTGATCCTGGGCAGGTCTTCGGGGCCATTAAGCCCGAAGTAGTCCATGAAAGAGCGCGAGGTAGTGTAGACCAGGGGCTTGCCGGGCAGGTCTTCGTTCCGGCCGGCAATGACGATCAGCTCTTTTTCCAGCAGCTTCTGGATGCTGTAGTCGGCGCTTACACCACGAATGGCCTCGATCTCCGACTTAGTGATCGGTTGCTTATAGGCGATAATGGCCAGGGTCTCCATGGCTGCGCCACTAAGGCGTTTTAAGAACTTGTCGCCATTCAGTTGAGCAACGGTTTTATGATAGTCTTTCTTGGTAAGAAACTGCCAGCCATTGCCACTGAACCGGATCTCAAAGGGATAAAACTCGCTTTGGTATTTCTCCACGATCCCTTCCAGCGAAGATTCCACCTGTTCGAGCGTGATCTTGTCTTCCATAAAACCAAAAGCCTGGTTTACCAGGTCGGTCAGCTCGATGGCGCTCAACGGCTTCTCACTCGCAAAAATCAAAGACTCTATATGGGGTATGATACTTCCTATTTCCATGGTTCCGATTTATTATGTTGCAACAAGCAGCATGCCGCAAGCAAATAATAAAAGGATAAAAAAGGGAAAGGAGTTGTTCACAATGTGGAAAACAGGAGGGGGTTTGAGGTTGGAAGTTTGAGGTTTGAGGTGGCTGCCGCATATGTGGCTGTAAAACAGAAAGGCAACCCGCCATATCAGCAAGTTGCCTTTTAATTCAGTATTCTGCACGCGCGGCAGCCACCTCAAACCTCAAACTTCAAACCTCAAACCGCTCAAACTACCCTTGCAATGCTGCCGCACCGCTCACAATCTCGGTCAGCTCCGTGGTAATGGCGGCCTGGCGGGCGCGGTTGTAGCTGATTTTGAGTGAACGGATCAGTTCGTTGGCGTTCTCGGAAGCTTTGTCCATCGCGGTCATACGGGCGCCATGCTCGGAGGCGTTGGCATCGAGTACCGCTTTGTAGAGCTGGGTATTGAGTATCTTCGGCATCAGCTCGGTAATCAGCTCTTCTTTATTGGGTTCGAAAATAAAATCGGTCTTCTTGTTACCGCTGGTACCCTGTACTTTGGGAATGGGCAGAAAACGCTCCACTACGAACGACTGGGTAGCGGCGTTCCTGAATTGGCTGTAAACAATTTCCACTACGTCGAAATCACCGGCTTCAAAAGCGGTAACGGCAGCCTGCGCACAGGTTTGCACCTTTTCAAAACGCAGGTCGAGGAAAATATCCTTATAACGCGGTGAAGGGTTGTAATTGCCTTTCTGCAACGATTCATAGCCCTTCTTCCCGATATTCCAGACAGTCACCTGGCCCTTGTTGTACTGGTGGAGGTATTTTTCCTGCACCACCGCGCGGGCGGCTTTTACCACGTTGGCATTGTAAGCACCGGCCAGGCCGCGGTCGCTGGTAATCACGATCAGCAGCACTTTCTCCACCGGCCGTTCCGTGGCCAGCCTGCTGCCCACCTCTCCTTCTGTATTGCTGACAATATTGCTAAGCATTTCCTGGAGCTTATTCGCATAGGGACGCATCTGCAGGATCGCATCCTGCGCGCGGCGAAGCTTCGCAGCGCTCACCATTTTCATGGCCTTGGTGATCTGCTGCGTACTTTGAACGGATTTGATCCTGTTGCGGACCTCTTTCAGTGCTCCTGACATGCTCTTTGGAAATTTGCGCAAAACTAAGGCAGGAAAACCAGATTACCATGTTTCCGGGGCCGGGGAGCGGGGATTTTGTACCTTTGTCGGCCTGTCAATATGACCGCTCTCAAAGTGTAGCATTGAAATTGACAGACCAAATAACATTTTACAGACTCATTCTATTTCAATAACAGGTTATGATAGGGTTTATTCAGAAGATATTCGGCGGTAGTAAATCGGAAAAAGACATCAAGGGCATCCAGCCCATCGTTGCCCAAACAAACGAATACTTCACTGCTTTTCAATCACTTACGAACGATCAACTCCGCGGCAAGTCTGTGGAATTCAGGTCCCGGATCAAAGACCACGTGAAAGAGACCGATGCGGAGATCACCCGGCTCAATGCCGAGGCCGAAGCCCTTCCTTTCACCGATTTCAACGGCAAGGAGGCCATTTACCAGGAGGTGGATAAGTTGCGCAAAAAGCGGAACGAGCAGATCGAGGAAGTATTGAAAACCATCGCCCCCGAAGCCTTTGCCACCATCAAGGAAGCCGCCCGCCGCTTTAAGGAAAACAGCGAGTTGTCGGCCACTGCCACTGACCTTGACCGCGAGTTGGCTACCAAAAAGAACTATATCAGCATCAACGGCGACCAGGCCGTTTACCAGAACTCATGGACGGCCGCCGGCGGCACCATTACCTGGAACATGGTGCATTACGACGTGCAGTTGATCGGCGGCTATGTGCTGCACCAGGGCAAGATCGCAGAAATGGCCACCGGTGAGGGTAAAACCCTGGTGTCTACCCTTCCCGCTTATCTCAATGCGCTGGCCGGTGAGGGCGTGCACATCGTAACCGTGAACGACTACCTGGCCCGCCGCGACTCCGAATGGAACGGTCCCCTGTTCGAGTGGCTGGGACTGACTGTTGACTGTATCGACAAGCACCAGCCCAACAGCGAAGACCGCCGCCGCGCCTACCTGGCAGACATTACGTACGGCACCAACAACGAATTCGGCTTCGACTACCTGCGCGATAACATGGTGCATAGTCCCGATGAAATGGTACAGCGCCGTCACCATTTCGCCATGGTCGATGAGGTCGATTCGGTATTGATCGACGATGCCCGTACGCCCCTGATCATTTCCGGTCCCGTACCGCGTGGCGATGACCAGCAATACCATATTCTCAAACCCCGTGTGCTGCAATTGTTCGAAGCGCAGCGGCAGGTAGTGAATAAATTCCTGAACGAAGCGCGGAAGAAAGTGGCCGAAGGCAACGACGATCCCAAAGACGGAGGCCTCGCCCTGATGCGCGCCTATCGTGGCCTGCCCAAAAGCAGCGCCCTCATCAAATACCTGAGCGAGCCGGGCATCAAAGTGAAGCTGCAAAAATCGGAGAACTATTACCTGGCCGACCAGCAAAAGGAAATGCCGAGGGTAGATGCCGAGTTGTTCTTTTATATCGACGAGAAAAACAATTCAGTTGATCTTACCGACCGCGGCATCCAGATGATTACCCGCGCCGGCGAAGACCCCGACTTTTTCGTGCTGCCAGATATCGCCATGAAGCTGGGCGAAATTGAAAGCAGTACCCTGAGCGCCGAAGAAAAGCTCCAGCAAAAAGAGAGCTTGCTCAGCGAATACACCCTGAAAGCCGACCGCATCCATACCATTCACCAGTTGCTGAAAGCCTATACCCTCTTCGACAAAGACGTGGAATATGTGGTGATGGACGGACAGGTAAAGATCGTTGACGAGCAGACCGGCCGTATTCTTGACGGACGCCGTTATTCCGACGGCCTGCACCAGGCGATCGAGGCCAAAGAGAATGTAAAGATCGAAGCGGCCACGCAAACCTATGCCACCGTTACGCTGCAGAACTATTTCCGGATGTACCACAAGCTCTGCGGTATGACCGGTACCGC
>JBDHYM010000165.1:0-7121 GCA_039811405.1 Flavihumibacter sp.
GTAACTTTTATGCCATTGTGGATGTACAGAAAAACTTCCCCGGCCTTGAACATTTCTCTGCCGACAAGCTGATCGCCTGGGCGCGTGAGCTGAGAAAGCGCATCAACGAAAAATACAGCTTCGTTCATCCCGAAAATGAAACGATCAATGGCTGCTCGCATATCCTGTGGACCGGCGCCGTGATCGATCCCGTATCTACCGCGCGCAACGCCGTTTTCTATGGCGATAAAGCGATCGACCGCAGTCCCTGCGGCACCGGCACCTCGGCGCGCATGGCCCAATGGTATGCCAAGGGAAAGCTGAAAAAGGGCGACCGCTTCGTACACGAAAGCATCATCGGATCTACCTTCATCGGTACCATCGAAGAAGAAACAACCGTTGCCGGGAAACCGGCCATCCGCCCCGGCATCGAAGGCTGGGCACGCATTTACGGTTATAACACCATTAGCATCGATCCCGACGACGACCCCTATGCACATGGGTTCCAGGTGATCTGAATTTTTACCCGTCGGGTGGCACCCGACGGGTATCTTTGTCATATGACAGCAAGAACGGACCGAAAATTTATCTTCCTGGTCAATCCTATCAGCGGCACGAAAGCGAAAAACCACCTTGACAAACTAATACTCGATGCCGCCCGGAAGCACAAAGCACCCGCCATTCTACTGCCTTCCGTTGCTTCGGGCGATTATTCATTTGTAGAAGAACGGATCAACGAAGAAGGGTTTTCGGATATTATTGTCTGCGGTGGCGATGGAACGGTCAACCAGGTGGTGTCGGCGCTCCGTCACCTGCCGGTTAATTTCGGTATCATACCCATGGGATCGGGAAATGGCCTTGCCTTCACCGCCAAAATACCCAAAGCCACCCAAAAAGCCATTGATCTTGCGCTCACGGGAAAGGCCCGGTATGTGGATGCTTTTATGATCAATGAGCGCTTTGCCTGCATGCTGGCCGGCCTCGGCTTCGATGCAAAAGTGGCGCACGACTTCGCCAGCCAGCAAACACGCGGCCTGCTTACCTATACAAAGCAAACGCTGAAGAATTATTTTACCGCCGTCACTTATCCCTTCGAGATCGTGGTGCAGAACCAGGTAATCCAAATCGATGCATTTTTTGTCAGCATCGCCAACAGCAACCAGTTCGGTAACCAGTTCACCATTGCCCCGCAGGCAAGCCTGAACGACGGGCTGCTCGATATTGTGCTGGTTCCCAAAATGAACAAGGCCATTCTGCCTTTTGCCCTGATACAACAGCTCAATAGCGGAAAGCCGGCGGCATCGCCCCATGAACGGCCCAATACCATCCAGTATTTTCAGGCAGCCAAACTCCAGGTCAGGAATCGTAGCAACGCACCGCTGCACATCGACGGTGAGCCGGTAGAATCCAGCCAGCATTTACAGATCGCCATTCTGCCGCGGGCATTTAAGCTGATACAGCCCGAAAGCTAGCGTTCGTTTTTGCTCAATTGTTCGTACAACTGGAAAGCCTTTCCGTTCACCTCGTTGTTGAGTGTATTGATAATGTCTTCGCGCTCACGCCGCGTAAGATGGAAGTTCAGTGCCGCCCGGTCGTCTTCCTTTTCGGGAATATACTGAAAGGTCAGCTTTTGAAATTGCGCGCCGAGCTCGCCGGCCGTGAAACTCAGTTGGTCTACCTGGTTGTATTGCTGCATCTTGTACCAATTGTACTGCAGCAGCAGCATGGGCTTGGTCACCAGCTCCGAAATAGCGCTCGATGTAAAAGGCGTTTCCCAGCCGCCACCCTTCCTGTCGCGTATCTGGATCAGCACCACCCCTGCCGTATTCTCTTTTATCCAGTCTTCGAATACATGTATAAAACGGATGGCTGTTTCCAGTCCGAAGTTATCGCGCAGGCCTGCATCCATCACATCGATGGTTGGCTGCGACGGAAGCCATACGTTGGGTAATACATAGGGAAAAGTGGCATTCATGCGCAGGGCCGTGAGCAGGCGCAGGTTCATAGGGTCTTGTTGCGCGAAGAAGGCGGAAAAATCGATGGCATCTGGGTCCGAGCCGTCCTGCAGATCACCCGGCGGGCGCATCAGGAAGCTGACGGGGTGCGTGCTGATGAGCATCTTACGGCCGTCGCGCGTGATGACCGAACTTAAGATCATGGTCGGGATAGTGGCCGCTTTTTCGGCGGCGGCAAACTGGCCCAGTCCGCGGTCGAGCAGGTACCGCGTATTCTTGTTGAACTGCTGTTCGAAAGAATAGGCCCGGTCTTTCACATAGGTATAATCTCCTACCCTGAATTTCTGTGCCGGGGCAGCCAGGTCGCGGGCCACGAAAGAAGAAAAGGTGGGGTTCAGCAGGTCTTTCGAAATATCGTCGATGAAAATGGGGTCTTGCAGGTTGAGCATGCGCTTGCCGGCATCGCGCTGCTCGGCAAGTGCCCTAAAATAGGCTGCGCCGAGCATGCCGCCCGAAGCCCCCGTGATAAGAAAGCTTTGCCGCATCAATTGATGCCCCGACAGGCTGTCGAGCTTTTGCAGCACACCCATGGTGAAAGTGGCGCTTCGGGTGCCGCCGCCGCTCACCGCAATGATATACAACGGCGGCTTCGCCGTGGTTTGCCTGGCTTTCCAGTTTTCGAGTACGCCGGTCATTCTCCGTTTATCCTGCTGCATTTGCGTGTCACTGGCCAGCCGCTTCAGGGTAGCGGGCTCATAGAGGGGCCGCGGTACGTCTTTCGAATAATTCAGTCCGTAGGCCTTGTTGGTAGGGTCGATAACGCCTGTGCTGTATAACAGGTTCAGCAGCAGCAGGAACAGCACCGCAAAAGGAACGCTCCAGCTCTGTAAAAAATAGGAGACCGCGCCGAATACCGACACCAGTATCGCGAAAAAAATGGTGATGCTCGCCGCTGCCGGCAATTTGAACATCTCATGGTCGAGCAGAAAACCTACCATCATGAGGAATACGAAAGCAATGAACATCGACAACACCGCCGCGAAATGGTGACGGTTGAAGATATTCTCCAGGAAGCTGGCGCTGTAATGGGTCACATCCCGAACGGCTTTCACCTCCAGCCGGCCGCTCAGGTAACTCTGCACCTTCATCAGCCGGCTGCCGCCGCTGGTAAGCGCTATCTGCGGCCGCAGCCCCCGGTACACCGGCGGCGTTGCCGGGTCGAGGTTGATCATGGTGCGCGCAATCCGCATATCGGCGCCAAAAAAATAGCCGAAAGACACGAGGATGATGAGCACCAGTCCGCATAAGAACCCCAGCGCCAGCAACAATACCCCCGGCAGCGGTACCAGCTCTTTATGCATATTGAACCACGCAGCCCGGAGAAAATAAAACAACAGGAACGCCAGCGGCAGTATCGCATTGTTGATGCAATACTTCAAAAACGGCCGGGTAGTGGTTGCCAGGAACCGGAAATGCCGGCTGAAAAGGATAAACGTGGTAATGTTCCAGCCCATGATGAAAATGCCGATGCTGACGCCCACGATGGCCGTGCTGATGGCATTCACGCGGCCCAGGTATTCAGGCGAAAGAAACAGGGAGTCAACGCCAAACGACGCCATAAAGCCGCCGCTGACCGCACCAAACAAAATGAACCAGAAAATCAGGAGAACCTGAAATTTCTTGAAATGGAGCAGCAGCAACTGAACCGGGAAAGAATAAAATATGGCTTTCAAGGTCTGCTTCATACACGGATACCGAGGATAACGTTTCAGACCGCCCCTGTATTTCAGGTGGCTCGTCTACCGTTGAAAAGATACAACATAGTTACCAGCGATAAAAGCAGGAACATTGCCGTCAACTGGTGCAATTGCGCCATCCATTCGAAATTACCCCATTTGTTGGGCACGATCTGCACGCTGAACAGCAGCGAAAAAACGCCCAGCAACACCTGCATCACCACCAGCAGCAGGGGCAGGCGCAGCCATTTCCGGGTGGTGGCCGTCAGTGTGCCGCGACTGGCTTTTGCATACCATACAATGATCAGTACCGTGATAAGATAGGCCAGGTTACGGTGAATAAAATGAATGGTGATCTTGTTGTCGATCAGGTTCAGCAGCAACGGGCTGTCGCGCCAGGTACCGTCGGGATACCAGGCGCCGTTGATGGTGGGCCAGGTAGGGGCCACCGTAGCGGCTTTATGGCCCGCCATCAGGGCGCCATAGATCAGTTGTACACCCACCAATACCAGCAGCGCTACCAGCAGCCGCTTGCTGCCCGGTGCTTCCGTTCTTTCACGCTGATCCACCAGCAGCTTCAGCGCAAACCAATAGGTATAGCACAACAATCCCAGGGCCAGGATGAAGTGCATGGCAAGCCGGGTGGGTTTCACATACACCGCATCGCCGGTAAGTCCGCTGGCCACCATGATCCAGCCCACCAGCCCCTGGAGGGCGCCGATCAGGAACAGCACGATCATGGAGTTGACCATGTCTTTCCGCAAATATCTTTTTTGCACCAGGTAAACAAAACCCACCAGGAACACAACGCCGATCAGCCGGGCCCATACGCGGTGGAACCATTCCCAGAAATAAATATTCTTGAAATCCTGCAGGCTGAAATCGGCATTGAGCAGCCTGTACTGCGGTGTTTGGCGGTACTTATGAAATTCTTCGAGCCAGCGTTCCTTGTTCAGGGGCGGAAAGCTGCCTGTAACCACGTCCCATTCGGTGATCGACAGCCCCGAGCCCGTGAGCCGGGTGATGCCGCCCAGCGCTACCTGGATAACGATCATGCCCACGCCGATCAGCAACCAGGTCGCCACGGCCTTATTCCCCCGCTGCAGCAAATTTGTATCCATAGGCCCGCAAAGTTATCTTATACTTTCGGTGAAACGGCAACCGCCGGGCATTCCCTATTTTTGCGGTATGCCGTTGCAGTGTTACTACCAGGATCAATTGATAGAAGCCGGGTGTGATGAGGCCGGCCGCGGCTGTTACGCGGGACCGGTTTTCGCTGCCGCCGTTATCCTTCCGCGCCATTTTCACCACCCGCTCCTGAACGACAGCAAGCAGGTAAAAGAGACCGACCGGTACCTGCTGCGAACGGTGATACAGCAGGAAGCCATTTGCTGGGGGGTGGCATCGGTTTCGGCGGAAGAAATTGACCGCATCAATATCCTGCAGGCCTCCTACCTGGCCATGCACCGGGCGCTCGACCAGTTGGCGGTATTGCCCGAGCTGCTGCTGATCGACGGAAACCGATTCCGGCCTTACCGGCAGCTTAAACACCATTGCATTGTGAAGGGCGACGGTAAATACGCGTCCATCGCCGCCGCCAGCATTCTCGCCAAAACAAGCCGCGACGACTATATGACCGGCCTGCACGAACAGTTTCCCCAATATAACTGGAAAGAGAACAAAGGATATGGAACAGCCGTTCATCGAAACGCTATCAGCCGGCACGGGCTCTGCGAACACCACCGCAAATCGTTCCGGATATCGCCTTTCTTTACCCGTCGGGTGGCACCCGACGGGTAGGGCTACATGTCTTCCCATTCGCCCGCACCCGCGCGCAGCAGTACCGGAGGGTCTGTCGTACAGTCGATGATGGTGGAAGGCACCCAGCCGCCGATGCCGCCGTCAACCACCAGGTCCACCCTTTTCCCGAAATTGTCTTCCATTAGATCGGGATCGGTATACTCTTCGATCATCTGGCCCGGCAGCGAAGCGCTTAAAATAGGCCGCCCCAGCTCCTGCACAATGGTGCGGGCAATCTGGTTGTCGGGAACCCGCAGGCCGATGGTATCTTTTTTGCTCTTCAGCAACCGCGGCACCTCTTTGCTGGCAGGCAGTATAAAGGTATAGGGACCGGGAAGATGGCTCTTCAGGAGGCGGTAAAGCGGTGTGGAAATGCTTTTGGTATACTGACTCAGGTCGCTCAGGTCATAGCACACGAACGACAACTGGGCCTTGTGCGGATCGACCTGCTTGATCTGGCATATCCGTTCGATGGCTTTGGGCTGAAAAATATCGCAGCCAATACCATAGATGGTATCGGTGGGATAGATGATGATACCCCCTTTCTGTAAAACATCCACAATGGTCCGGATGGCCCGGGGTTGCGGATTATCGGGATGAACATGAATCAGCATCTGTGAAGGTAACAAGATTATCGGGGTGCTTATTTAACAGCCGGAAAATGATTTACCAATTGATTCATACTTATTTTTACGCCCACAAAATAGCTCCATGCACCTGGAAAGTGTTGATACAGTAGATATTATCTCTGCTGCCGATTTCAGGCAAAAATATTACGAACCCAAACGGCCGCTGGTGATCCGTTCGCTGGCAAAGCAATGGCCTGCTTACCAAAAATGGAACTGGGATTATTTTAAAAATGCCGTGGGAAAGGTGGAAGTGGGGGTTTATAACAATACCAAAAGCGATGCCTATACCCCCATCAACAAGGCCGACGACTACATGCTATTCGGCGATTACCTCGATATGGTGAAGCAGGGGCCCGTTGAACTGCGCATCTTTCTTTTCAACCTTTTTACGCACGCGCCCCAGCTTACAGGCGATTTTACCTGGCCCGACGGCCTGATGAAAGGCTTCGTAAAAAAATTCCCCATGTTGTTCGTAGGCGGCCAGGGGTCGGTTACCCATATGCATTTTGACATCGACCTGTCGCACATTTTGCACACCCAGTTTATCGGCCGGAAACGGGTGCTGCTGTTCCCTTTCGAAGAGCAGCATCATCTCTACCGGAAACCCTGGGAAGTGCTGAGCTTCGCCAATTTTGAAAAATATTATGAACCCGGTGCCAGCAAGATTGACCTCGGCAAATACCCCGACCTGAACAAAGCGCGCGGATTCGATCTGACCCTTGAACACGGCGATACCCTATTCATGCCGGCCGGCTACTGGCACCACATGGAATACCTCGACAGCGGCTTTGCCATGAGCCTGCGCGCCTTGCAATCGTCTTTCGCAGGAAAGCTTAAGGGGGTGTGGAACCTGGTGGGCATGCGGAATATCGACACGCTGATGAAAAAAACCGCTCCCGTGTGGTGGTATAACCACAAAAGAGGTCATTATCAATTGCCACAGTAGAAAAAATTCGACGAATTGTTTGCATAGTACGCAAACGAACACTATTTTTAGGCTCCTTTTAAGACAAACGCGGCCT
>JBDHYM010000166.1:0-7091 GCA_039811405.1 Flavihumibacter sp.
CATTAATCGGTTACGGAAAAATGGGAAAGGCGATTGAGCAGGTAGCGTTGCAGCGCGGCCATGAGATCGTATTGAAAATAGACGTGGACAATGCAGCGGACCTAACGGCCGAAAATATGAAAAAGGCCAACGTAGCCATTGAATTCACCTCGCCCCACAGCGCTTTCGACAACCTGTTACAACTCCTCTCCTTTCATGTGCCGGTGGTGTGCGGGTCGACCGGCTGGCTCGACAAATATGAGGCGGTAGAAGAATACTGCCTGCAGCAGCAGGGCGGTTTCCTGTATGCCAGCAATTTTTCGGTGGGCGTAAATATTTTCTTCGAGATCAACAAACGGCTGGCAGAGCTGATGGCGCCGCATCCCGAATACAACCTCGAAGTGGAAGAGATTCACCATACGGCCAAGAAAGACGCACCTTCGGGTACCGCCGTGACCCTGGCCGAGCAGATCATTGAACGAATCGACCGCAAAAAAGCCTGGGTCAACCATGCCACCAACGCTTCCGGCGACCTGGCCATTATCAGTAAACGCATCGACCCTGCCCCGGGCACGCATACCGTAGCCTACCGGTCATCCATAGACGATATTGAGATCATCCACACGGCGCACAACCGTACCGGCTTTGCTACCGGCGCAGTGCTGGCCGCCGAATTTATGGCCGGCAAAAAGGGTATTTATTCCATGAAAGACGTATTGGGCCTATAGTGTGCATACATTCGCTGCATGATTTCCCGGAAAACACAATATGGACTGAAAGCGCTCGGTTACCTGGCCAACCAGCCAAACAACGAACCCGTGCTTATTGCCGATATTTCGGAGGAAAAAAAAATACCCATCAAGTTCCTGGAAAGCATCCTGCTCGACCTTCGCAAAGCCGGCCTTCTTGAAAGCAAGAAAGGCAAGGGCGGCGGCTATTTCTTCGCAGTGGCCCCCAAAAAGATCAAGGTGTCCACTGTTATCCGCATACTCGACGGCCCGATAGCCCTGGTGCCCTGCGCCAGCCTCAACTTCTACAAAAAATGCGACGACTGCGATGAAAAGCACTGTGGATTAAACCACCTGATGCGGGATGTACGCGACGCCACCCTGGCGGTGCTCGACAACCGCACAGTAGCCGACCTCGCGAAAATGGATACATAAACCTGCCCGCCACCATTTTTGGTGCCCAGGTAAGAAAAGCTTATTTTACCTATACCGCACACACCTAAATCGACTGCTATGTCCACATACCGGATGGCTGGATGCATTCTTTTCTTTCTCGCTGCCTGTAATAACAGCAGCAATAAGAAACCTGGTGCAGTTGTCGATAAACCCTCCGCTCCCATCGGGTGTTACAGCCCGAAAACCACCGATACCGATTGGTACAGCTCAGGCAAAAAAGCGCCGTTGTTCAACGGTCTCACGGGCATCGACTTTCCCATTACAACGAACAACCCGCAGGCACAGACCTATTTCAACCAGGGGCTGCTGCTGGCTTACGGTTTCAACCATGCCGAAGCCGCCCGCTCCTTTTATGAAGCGACACGGCTCGACAGCACCTGTGCCATGGCTTACTGGGGCTATGCCTATGTGCTGGGGCCTAACTACAACGGCGGCATGGAAGAAGGTAATTTCGAGCGCGCTTATGCCGCTGCGACCAGGGCAAAGCAATTGGCAACCCACTGTAGCCTGAAAGAACAGGCGCTGATCGGCGCACTGGAAACAAGATACGCCGCGCAACCGCCCGAAGACCGGAAGCCACTGGATATCGCATACGCCGCCGCCATGAAAAAAGTACATGCGCGTTTTCCGTCCGATCCTGATATCGGCGCCCTGTATGCCGAAGCGATGATGGACGTGCATCCCTGGGACCTGTACGACAAGGCGACAAAAAAACCACGGCCATGGACAACCGAACTGTGCACGGTGCTGGAAGGCCTGATGAAAGCACATCCGAAACATCCCGGCGCCCATCATTTCTACATCCATGCAATGGAAGCATCGGCCACGCCTGAGAAAGCGCTGGCCAGCGCAGCGCTGCTCGACACCCTGGTAACCGGCGCGGGCCACCTGCTGCACATGCCCTCGCATATATACATCAATACGGGCGATTATCACCTGGGCACCCTTGCCAACCTTCGCGCAGTGGCCGCAGACAGCGGTTATACCACAGCCTGTCACGCGCAGGGGGTTTATCCCCTGGCTTACTATCCGCACAACTATCATTTCCTCGCTGCTACCGCTACCCTCGAAGGGAACGGTGCGCTCGCCTGGCAGGCGGCGCAGCAACTGCAGGAACACACTGCCAAAGAGATCATGCGGCAACCCGGCTGGGGCACCCTGCAGCATTATTATACCATTCCCTATTACATCGCCGTCAAATTCGGCATGTGGGATCGTATTCAGCAAATGGCGCCGCCGCCAGCCGACCTGGTTTATCCCCGTGCCATATGGCATTATGCCAATGCCATGGCTTTGCTGGGCAGGCACGACCTGCCCGCCGCGAAAAAGGAAGCCGCGGCATTGCGACAGCTCTCGACCGATACCAGCCTGCTCCACCTGACGGTATGGGACATCAATACGACAGCCGACCTGGTGCAGATCGCGGAACTTATTACGCAGGCGCAGGTGGCGCTGGCCGAAAATAAAACCGACAGCAGCATTGTATGGCTGCAACAGGCGGTGGCCATGGAAGACAGGCTGAATTACAATGAACCACCCGACTGGTTCTTCTCCGTACGGCACCTGCTGGGTGCCGCATTGTTAAAAGCAGGTAGCTACAGCCAGGCCGAAACAGTATATATGGAAGACCTGCGTACCTGGAAGAAAAACGGGTGGGCGCTGATCGGTCTCTATAATGCCCTGCTGGCGCAGCAAAAAACCAAAAAGGCGGAAGAAGCAAAAGCAGCCTTCGCCACAGCCTGGAAATACGCCGACACGAATATCAGTTCGTCGTGGGCTATCGCGCCGAACTAGGCACTATTATATTCCGGGATATTGGCTGGCTGGCAACCGAGTGCCTTGCAAATTACTTCCAGCGTGCTGAAGCGAACCGACCGGGCGACAGGTATTTCTTTTCTAATAATGCCAACAGCCTTCAATCTTCGTCAATCGAGGAAAGAATTAATTGCACACCTTGTTTCAGCAGGGGAATATCTTCGGCGATAATTTGCCAGACAATTGTATCGTCTATTCCGAAATACTCATGTACCAAAATATGGCGCAATCCGACAATCTGGCGCCATTGAATATTTGAAAAACTATTCTTTGTTTCTTCACTGATATAGTTGGCAGCCTCTCCAATAATCTCAATTTGCTTGATCGAAGCAAATCGCATCATTGAATTGGCCATAAAAAGAGGAAGAGTAGCTTCGCGAGTATATGCTTCTATCTCAGCTATGGCTTCTAAAATATGCAACAGTCTTTGCTTATCGCCCATCTTCTCTTTCATAAATCAATTTTTTATCGTTGTTTATGAAAGGACGGATATGTTTGGAGACCGCATTACTGGAAACAAGGTCTACTTTTTTATGAAGTCGCTCTTCCAGCCCCAACTTCATATCAACAAAACCCAGTCCGATATGCTTGGTATAGTCTAACTCCACTAAAATATCAATATCACTGTTGTTAGTCGCCTGATTTCTTGAAAAGGATCCAAACAAAAACGCTCTCAGAACCGGCTTGTTCCGAAAATACGTACGAATGATCTTTATTTCCTCTCCAGATAATCCCATTAACTAAATATAAAACTTTTATCCTGACGGCATTGTCAACCTTTGCTAAAGTACCTTACAAAAACCCCAGCTCCAGCTTCGCTTCCTCGCTCATCATGCTTTTGTTCCAGGGCGGATCGAAAGTAAGGTGAACGTGCACGTCTCCCACGCCTTCAATGGCTTCGACTTTTTGCTGCACTTCGGCTATGATTTCACCGGCCACCGGGCAGGCGGGCGCTGTCAGCGTCATCACGATCTTTACTGCACGATGGTCTCCCACCTGTACCTCGTACACCAGCCCCAGCTCCCATATATTGACGGGTATCTCGGGATCATATACCGTTTTCAGCGTCTCCTCGATTTGATCACGTAAGGTTGTTTCCATACTGGTAACGCTGGCTATTGTTTTTCCCTGGCCTGGTAAGCCAACGCGTAGGCCTTTATTTGTTTGAGCATCGACAACAGTCCATTGGAACGGGTAAGCGACAGGTGGCTGCGCAGGCCAATGGCGTCAATAAAATAAATATCCGCTTCAGCGATCGCCGCGGGCGTTTGTCCCGATAACACATCCACCACCATGCTTACCAGCCCTTTGGTGATCACGGCATCACTGTCGGCGGTAAAATACAGCTTACCGTCTTTCAGTTCGGCCTGCAGCCACACGCGGCTCTGGCATCCCCTGATCAGCCGATCGTCGGTTTTAAGGGCGGGATCGATGAGGGGCAGGTCTTTCCCCATCTGGATGATGTGTTCGTACTTATCGGTCCATTCGTCAAAAAGGCTGAAAGTGTCGATGAGCTCGTCCTGCTTCTCTGTAATGGTCATAACAACCACAAATGTCCGTAATTACTGCAACATGCGGGCAGCCATTTCAATACCCTTCACCAGCCGGTCTACCTCGGCCCGGGTATTGTAAAAGGCAAAAGAAGCACGCACCGTGCCGGGAATCCCGAACAGGTCCATCAGGGGCTGCGTACAATGATGCCCGGTTCTCACGGCAATGCCCTGCTGGTCGAGCAATTCGCCCATATCATACGGATGAATATCATTCACCAGGAAAGAAATGGCGCCGGCGCGATGAGCCGCGTCGCCGATAAAACGAAGCCCTGGTATCGCAGCAAGCCGGTCGTACGCATATCCTATCAGTGTTTCTTCCATCTGCTGAATGGTGTCGATGCCGATGGACTGTATATAATCAACCGCCACACCCAGTGCAATGGCGCCTGAAATATCGGGGGTACCGGCTTCAAATTTAAAGGGCAGCTCGTTGTACGTGGTTTTGGCAAAAGTTACGGTCTTGATCATATCGCCGCCGCCTTCAAAAGGTGGCATTTCGTTCAGCCACTTCTCTTTTCCGTATAATGCGCCAATGCCGGTAGGTCCGTACATTTTATGCGACGAAAAAGCCAGGAAGTCAATATTCAGCGCCTGCACGTCAAGCGGCATGTGCTGCACCGCCTGCGCACCGTCTACCAGCACCGGTATATTCAGCGCATGGGCTTTTTCCACGATCGCCGCGATGGGATTCACGGTGCCGAGACTGTTCGACACATAGGTAACGGCCACTATCCTGACTTTGGGCGTCAGCAGTTGTTCGAAAGCGTCCATATCCAGCTCGCCCTTTTCATTGATGGGGATCACTTTCAGCACGGCTCCTTTCTCTTCACAAATCAGTTGCCAGGGAACGATATTGGAGTGGTGCTCCATGGCTGAAATCAGCACTTCGTCACCGGCATGCAGGTATTTGCGGCCAAAGCTGTTGCTGACCAGGTTGATGCCGTCGGTAGTGCCTTTGGTAAAAATGAGTTCATGGTCGTGTTTCGCATGGAGGTAGGTCGCCAGCTTTTTCCGCGACAACTCATAAGCCTCGGTGGCCAATTGGCTCAGGTAATGCACCCCGCGGTGTACATTGCTGTTGTATTGCGTATAGTAGGTATCCAACGCTTCGATAACGGCCACCGGTTTTTGGGTGGTGGCGGCATTGTCGAAATACACCAGCGGTTTTCCGTGCACGCTGGTTTGCAGTATCGGAAAATCAAGCCGGATTTTTTCCACATCCGGCAATACGACATCAACAAGGTGATCAGGCCGGTTCATACAACGATTCCATTTTTTCGGTGATAAGCGCTTCCACGCAGTCGCGCACGGCCGCCAGCGGCATTTGCCGGGTTACGTCAAAAGCAAAAGCTTTTACCAGCATATTGCGGGCCGACGACTCGCCTATGCCGCGCGCTTTCAGGTAAAACAGCGATGACTCGTCGAAGCTGCCCAGGGTAGAGCCGTGACTGCACTTCACATCGTCGGCAAATATTTCCAGTTGCGGTTTGGAATCCACCACGGCTTTATCGCTCAGCAGCATATTGTTGTTCTGCTGGAAAGCATTGGTCTTTTGGGCATCCAGTTGCACCATGATCTTACCGTTGAACACGGCACGCGCCGCATCGGCCAGCACGCCTTTGTACAGCTCGTTGCTGAAACAATGCGGGTTAGCATGGTTTACCAGGGTGTGGTTATCTACCAGTTGACGGCCGCCGGCGAGGTACAGTCCGTAGAGATGGCTTTCGGTATTCGAAGCCTGCAGGTCGAGGTGCAGGTTATTGCGCACCAGCGACGCGCCGGGAAGCGTATAGGTATGGTTGTTATACAGGCTGTCGGCGCGCTGGCTCACCTGCGTGAAATTCACGAGGTGAAAATTGGGCGGAGTCACCTGCAGGTTGTACTGGTCAACACGGGCATTCTCTGCTACGAAGCATTCGGTAACACTGTTCACGAAGAGGGCCTGCTGGCCGTCGACCACGTATCTCTCAATAAATTCCAGCTTGCTGCTGCGGTGCGCTACCACCAGCAACCGCGGCTGCGCAAAGAAAGGCCAGGCTGCATTGTACGCATGGGTGATCAGCACCGGCTTGTCGACTACGGTGTTCTTTTCCACTTCAATCAGCAGGCCGTCGCTGAACAGGGCGGTGTTCAGCGCGGCAAAGCTGCTTTGCGACAGCGATATGCTTTGGCCCAGGTAAGCTTGCGGCGCCGGGCTGTTGAGCACATCACGCAGCGCGCTGATCTTTATACCGGGAATAGAAGGCAGTTTACCAGGTGCGCCATTGTTGAGCACTATTTCATAGGCATCGAGCGCCGATAAATCGGCCATGCCGCCGCCATCGGCTGCTGCATCGGCAGCCGGTTGAAAATGATAGGCTTCTTTCAGAAAGGGCGCCACGGGGGTAAAGCGCCACTCTTCGTTTTTGGCGGTCGGAAAGCCGTTGGCCGAAAAACTGTCAAAAGCGGCTGCCCGTAACCCCGAAAGCCCTTCGTTCGCGGCCGTTTCTTTGTCGGCATACAGCGCCGATAACTGATCGTATAATGACGTAGTGATAATCATGCTAGCTATTAGAATATG
>JBDHYM010000167.1:0-7038 GCA_039811405.1 Flavihumibacter sp.
GTGCTGATTGCCGGTTTCGTTATTTTCTGTTTCAGCGGTTTTGGGGGTACGCAATCGCTGGGCTGGCTCACTTCGCTCACCCTGGTAGTAGCCACCGTCACCAACCTGGTGTTGCTGCCTGCACTCCTGATCGGGCTAAATCCGAAAAAGAAAAACCAGGTCCGTCAAGGATAGAAACAAGCAGGCCGCTCCTATTTCAATATCTCCGTGAGCTTCTGCTCCAGGTCGAACCCTCTCAGGTTCTCGGCAATGATCTTGCCGTCGGGGTCGATGAGCACATTGAAGGGAATGCCGTTGAAGCCGAAAACGGGCACCGCCTGGCTGTCCCAGAATTTGAGATCGCTCATGTGCGTCCAGGTGAGCTTGTCGTCGGCGATGGCCTTTTCCCAGGCCGATTTCTCTTTATCGAGCGATACGCCAAGGATGGTGAAGTTTTTATTGCGGAATTTATCGAAGGCGCGCACTACGTTGGGGTTTTCCTGGCGACAGGGACCACACCAGCTTGCCCAGAAATCAACCAGCAGGTATTTACCCCTGAAATCGCTGATGGAAACGTTCTTGCCGTTGGGATCGGGCATTGTAAGATTGGGCGATTCTTTACCGACCAGCGACTTATTGGCCTGCTGTTTTTCCATCTCGGCCAGTTGTGCCTGCTGCATTTCATAGGTCTGCTTCATGCTCTTCAGCATGCCGTGATTGGGGAATTTCTGCAGGCAGGCGTTCAGTCCCGCTTCAAAATCGGCCTTCGTCATCACCCGCGACGATATGCCCAGGGCAAAGATCGCCACGGCAGGATTGTCGGCTTTCGCCAGGAAATCTTTCAGGTAGCTGTTCATGGAAGCGATCAGCCTGTTCTTTTCTTCGGTGGCAGACAGCACCAGGCTATCGCCGGCGTTCACATTTTTCAGGCTGTCGAGCTGCGCAAATACCTTGTTCACTTCTATGCTGCGGCTGCTGTACTGGTCGATGAACTCCTGCAGGTGGGTGCTGCCG
Organism: Flavihumibacter sp.; assembly: GCA_039811405.1. Lineage (GTDB taxonomy): Bacteria > Bacteroidota > Bacteroidia > Chitinophagales > Chitinophagaceae > Flavihumibacter. The sequence goes on from JBDHYM010000167.1 coordinate 994, forward strand.
GCAGAGCCTTTCACCGTGTAGAATTTTTCATGCTTCGACAGATCGACCGACAGCTCGATCTTATCAGCGTCGTTCACCAGCACCAACACCGGGCCGCCCTCTACCGATAGCTGGTAAAGGCCGGCTTCTTTCGCCTTACCGTTCAGCACCAGGCTGCCGGCGGCGGCGGTTACGCTGCCCGAATCGAGAATTACCGGGTTGGCATCGGGACCAAAAGGTATTTCCTCCAGCAGCATTTTGCGGTTAGCCATGGGCGTTAGCTTGTCGGCGTTGCTGTACGAAACATCAACGCTGAAACTGCCGCCGCCATCTTTTTGCTTGCATTGGCTGAAGCCCGTAATAAGAAGGGCCAGCGCCACACCACTCATCCATTTTTTCGCCGAAATCATTTTATTATACTTTTTCATTTAATTTTTGTTCCAGCAGCCGGGTGGTTGTTTGGGGATCTGCCTTGCCTTTCGATATCTTCTTCACCTCACCCATAAAAAGACCGATCAGACCTTTTTTTCCCTTGCGGTATTCGGCTACCTTATCGGGCATTTTTGCCAATACTTCCTGCACCCAACGCTCGATTTCACCAGCGCCGGCATCCTGCAGCAGGTTCAGACCGGCGGCAAGCGCCGCAGGAGCCGCTGCGGGATCTTTCAGCAAGGCAGGCAACAGGCGCGAAGAGGCCGCCGAAAAGCTGATCTTGCCCGATTCCACCAGTTCCACCAATTCTGCCAGGGCGATGGCCGGCAGCGGAAACTGCGCCATCTCGCTCCCGGTTTCATTCAACCAGTTTCTTACCGGCCCCATGAGCCAGTTGGAAACTGCCTTGTGCTGCGTCGTATGGCAGGCCACAGCTTCGAAATACCGGACCAGGCCGATGTCTTCGCTTAACATGCGGGCGTCATAAGCCGGCAACTGGTATTGTGACTCAAACCGCTGTCTTACCGCTTCGGGCAATGCCGGCATCGTATCGCGGATGGCGGCCAGTTTTTCGGCCGTGATGACAAAAGGTGGCAGGTCGGGATCGGGGAAATAACGATAGTCGTTCGCTTCTTCTTTGTCCCTCAACGGGAACGTAATACCCTTATCGACATCGAAGCTGCGCGTTTGCTGAATGATGGGTTCATCTTTTTCCAGGAGCGCCATCATCCTGGCCGCTTCAATCTCTATCGCTTTTTTGACATGGCGGATGGAGTTGAGGTTTTTCACCTCCACCTTGGTGCCCAGCTTTTTTTCACCGCGTAACCTGACCGACACGTTCGCGTCGCAACGCAGGCTGCCTTCTTCCATATTGCCGTCGCAAATGCCCAGGTAGCGAACCAGCTTGCGGATCTCTGTTACATAGGCATAGGCTTCGTCGGCCGAAAACAGGTCAGGCTCGGAAACGATTTCGATAAGCGGTACGCCGGCGCGGTTGTGGTCAATAGCCGTTTTATACGGATCGGCATCGTGTATGCTCTTGCCGGCGTCTTCTTCGAGGTGAATATGATGCAGTTGCACATCGCGCTCCTGACCGCCGGTATGGATATGCACCCGGCCGCCCTGGCAGATATTATTGATGTGCTGGCTGGTTTGGTATCCTTTCGGCAGGTCGGGATAGAAATAGTGCTTGCGGGCAAACCAGTTCCTGGAACTGATCTCGCAATTGCAGGCGATGCCCATCCGGACAGCATATTCTACGGCTTGCCCGTTAAGGCGCGGCAGGGTGCCGGGATAACCCAGGGTAATAGGACTGATATGCGTATTGGGCGCCCCGCCAAAATGCGCAGGGTCGCCGCAGAACAGCTTCGTATTGGTGAGTAGCTGGGCATGCACTTCCAGCCCGATCACCACTTCATACTTCTCTGACAAACCGGTCATCATACAAATGTACGACCCGCATAATAAAAGCCGGCGATTCGTTTGAACGGCCGGCTTTTAACCAGGTTATGACTGAGGCGGGTTTGTTTCTCAGAGCTCCGCCGTTTTTAGCTTGCGGGGCACTTTCAGATCGGCCGTCATTTCCTTGCCTTCGCGGGTAAACTTCACGGGCATGCTGATCTTTTTTGCATCGCGGGCGGCTTTTGACACTTCCAGCAGTTCGTTTACGCTGTTAACGGCTGTTCCATCGAGGGAGGTAATGATATCGTCTTCTTTGATACCGGCTTTTTCAGCGATCGATCCTTCATCGACATCAATCACCTTCACCCCTTTCGCATCGTCGGTGTCTTGCGCGCGGATGCCAATTTTCGGCTGGTCGTTGCCCCAGGTAAAATTGAAATTATCAGGATTGCGCCATTCGGGCATATCAAAATTGAAAGACCGGTAGAGTCCGCCTGTTTTTCCAAGCGTAGCAGTGGCCCTCGCTTCCTTATCGTTGCGTTTATAGGTGACAGTGATTTTTTCGTCGGGCTTGTGCGATTTGATGGTGGTGCTTAACTCGGCCGGCGAACCGATGGTTTTGTCGTCGATTTTCGTGATGATATCGCCGTTTTTCAGGCCGGCTTTCTCGGCGGCGCTTCCGCGGGTCACTTCGGTGATCACCACTCCGCCGTTTGTTTTTTCGGAAGCCACGCCCAGGTAAGCGCTTTCTTCGCCATTGTCAAAATTGAAATTACCGGGGCCGCTGAACGAAAGGGCCTGTCCGCCCTGGAAAGGTGAACGGGCGCCCCGCCCGATGACTATACGGCCGTCTTTACCGTCAAATACCAGGTTATTCCTTTTGATCACCGCCAGGTCCTGGCTTTCAAATTCATCGAGGGGTTTACCGTTAACGGTAACCAGGTCGTTTTTGATCTCGATGTTCAACCGGATATTCTTACTGCCTTTATCTCCTTTTTCGCCCTTATCTCCCTTTTCACCTTTTTCACCTTTGGTATCGCCTTTCCATTTGATAACAATGTTGTCGTATTCGCCCAGCTTATTCTTTTCGATCGTTTTACTTTTCGGCTGCGCTGTTGCCACAGCAGCAACCAGCACGCAAAGGGCGGGAAGAATCATTTTTTTGATATGCATAACAATTACGGCTTTTTTCGTAGATCAAATATAGCAATCGCTTCCGATCTACGAAACTTTTCGGATAAAAAATCTCCCACCCGTCAGGTGCCACCCGTCGGGTGGCACCTGACGGGTGGGAAGAGGTTGAAAATCAAAGTTTTTCGCGGATGGCAGCAATTAATTCGGGCAGGCGGCTGGTATCCTGTCCGCCGGCAGTGGCCATGTTTTTCTGTCCGCCGCCGCCGCCTTTGATCAGGGGCGCCGCCACTTCCTTGATCAGCTTGCCGGCATCCAGCCCCCGGGTAGCCACCACGGTATCGGAAATACCGATGGCGACAAATGCCTTGCCGTCGATATTGGCGCAGAGCACCGCCACGTGGTCGTTTATATTATTACGCAAATCGAAACACAGCTTTTTCAGCGCTTCGGCACTGCGCACTTCAACCAGGTCGCCAATAAAGTTGACGCCGTTCACGATCTCGTCTTTTTTCAGCAGCTCGTTGCGGATACCAACCAGGGCCCGGTTCTCAAAATGCTCTACCTGCCTCCGTAACTGGGTATTCTCGGCCAGCAACTGCTCCACCGATTTCTGCACATCGGCAGGTTGTTTCAGGGCCTCTTTCACCGCCTGCAGTTGCTGTAGCTGCGCCTGCAGCCATTCTTCAGCCGCCTCGCCCGCCAGCGCTTCTATGCGACGCACACCCGCAGCCACCGCTGTTTCCTGCCTAAGCTTGAAATAACCCAGCTCGCCCGTGCCTGCCACATGGGTGCCGCCGCAAAGCTCGATGCTGAAAGCAGGATCAATGGTCACCACCCGCACCAGGTCGTGGTATTTCTCACCAAACAGGGCCATAGCGCCCTGGGCGATGGCCTCCTCTTTCGGCATCTCCCGAACAACAACGGGAATATTTTCGCGGATCTTTTCATTCACCAGCGCTTCCACCTGGTGCAGTTCATCATCGCTCAGCTTTGCAAAATGCGAGAAATCGAACCGTAACTGCGCTGCATTCACCAGCGATCCTTTCTGCGTCACATGACTGCCCAATACCTGGCGCAGCGCTGCATGCAGCAGGTGCGTGGCCGAGTGATGCACCTGGGTCTGCAGCCGTCGCTGGCGGTTAACCGTAGCCGTTACAGGAGCGGCGATGTTCACCGGCAGTTTGTCCACCAGGTGAATGACCAGGTCATTTTCTTTCCGGGTGTCGGTCACCTCCACCATTTCGCCGTCAAAGCTGAGCCGGCCGGTATCGCCCGCCTGCCCGCCGCTCTCGGCATAAAAAGGCGTGGCGGCCAGCACCAGTTGATACAACTCCTTGCCTTTTGCCTTCACCTTCCGGTATTTGACCACTTTGGTCACCGTTTCCAGCAGGTCGTATCCCACAAATTCAGTCAGGCTGCGATCGTCGAGCACCACCCAGTCTTCGGTATCCACCGCCGTAGCGGTCCGGCTGCGGTCTTTCTGCAACTGCAGCTCTTTTTTGAATCCTTCCTCGTCTATGGACACCTGGTTTTCGGTGGCGATCAGCGACGTAAGGTCAACCGGGAAACCAAAAGTATCGTATAGTTCAAATGCAGCGGCGCCTTTGATCACCCCATCTTCTTTCCGGGCAACAGCAATCACTTCGTCCATTTTCCGCAGGCCTTTTTCGAGGGTGCGTAAAAAGGCCTCTTCTTCTTCGCGCACCACGCGCACCACGAAATCGAGCTGGTTGAACAACTCGGGAAATACGGTTTTGAACTGTTCCGCCAGCACCGGCATCAATTGATACAGCAGGGGTTGCCGGTAATCAAGATAAGAATAGTAATAGCGCACTGCCCGGCGAAGAATGCGCCGGATTACATACCCGGCGTCTTTATTGGAAGGGAGTTGTCCGTCGGCGATGGTAAACCCGATGGCCCTTATATGATCGGCGAGCACGCGGAACGCAATATCGGTTTTGCCGTCGCCGAAGCCATAACGCTTACCCGTTATCTTTTCGGTAGCGGCGATGGTGCCGGTGAATATATCGGTATCGTAATTGGAGCTCTTGCCCTGCAGCACGCGCACCAGCCGTTCGAAGCCCATGCCCGTATCGACGTGCTTCGCCGGCAGCGGCACCAGCGATTTGTCTTTCTGGCGGTTGAACTGCATGAACACATTGTTCCATATCTCGATCACCTGCGGGTGGTCGTTGTTGACGAGGGATTTGCCGTCGACCAGGGCGCGCTCGCTGTCGGGCCGGCAGTCCACATGAATTTCAGAGCAGGGGCCGCAGGGACCGGTATCGCCCATCTCCCAGAAATTGTCTTTTTTATTGCCCAGCAGGATTCGTTCGGGCGCGATCCATTTTTTCCATTCTTCTTCGGCCTCGGTATCGCGGGGCAGGTTCTCGGCGTCATCGCCCTGGAAAACGGTCACGTATATGCGACCCTTGTCGATCTTATAAACCTCCGTCAGCAGCTCCCAGCTCCAGGCGATGGCCTCTTTCTTGAAATAATCGCCGAAGCTCCAGTTGCCCAGCATCTCGAACATGGTATGGTGATAGGTATCGACCCCCACTTCTTCCAGGTCGTTGTGCTTACCGCTGACCCGTAAACACTTTTGGGTGTCGGCCGCGCGTTTATAGGGTGCCTGGCGGTTGCCGAGAAAGTAATCCTTAAACTGGTTCATGCCGGCGTTGGTGAACAAAAGCGTGGGGTCGTTTTTGACTACGATGGGGGCCGAAGGCACGATTACGTGTTGTTTACCAGCGAAGAAATCTAAAAAGGTCTGTCTTATTTCAGCACTCAGGCGCATAAATTCGGAATGATTCTTGGTGATGTTGGGTCTTCTCCCCCTATATTTGAAGATGCCGGGGAAGGTTTGCAAAGCTAAGGAAATGAGGCCGGGAAGCTATATATGAAAAAAATCAAATACTTCTATAACCCCAATACCCTGCGGTACGAAAAGCTGGAAACCCCCTTGCGGGTGAAGTTGCTGCGGGCGCTTGGTTTTGTAGCAGCCTCTTTGGTTACCGCCCTTATCATCGTTTCCTTTGCCTTCCAGTACCTCGATTCGCCCAAAGAGAAAATGCTGCGCCTGCAGTATGAGAAAGCGAC
>JBDHYM010000168.1:0-7031 GCA_039811405.1 Flavihumibacter sp.
ACCGGCATGCTCACCGGTTATCTTGATAATCCCGCCTACGATATGGCCCATTCTTTCGTGATCGGCGATCGCATTACCGATGTGCAACTGGCCAAAAACCTCGGCTGTAAAGCCATCTGGCTGAACAACGATGCCTCGTTGGGCGCCGCCGAGATCAAAGACCAGGTGCTTGCCCTGCGACAGGATACCGTAGCCCTGGAAACGACCGACTGGGAAGCGATCTATTCTTTTCTCAAGCTCGGCCTTCGTTCGGTTGTACATGACCGTGATACGAACGAAACGAAGATACATGTAGCGCTCAATATGGACGGCAGCGGAAAGTCGGAGATAGCAACCGGGTTGGGCTTTTTCGACCACATGCTGGACCAGATCGCGCGGCATGGCAAGATCGACCTGAAGGTTATCACCCGGGGCGACCTGCATATTGATGAACATCACACCATCGAAGATACGGCCCTGGCCCTGGGCGAAGCATTTGCCAAAGCGCTGGCCGACAAGCGGGGTATGGAGCGGTATGGTTTCGCGCTGCCGATGGACGATGCCGACGCCAAGGTGCTGATTGATTTCGGCGGCCGGAGCTGGCTGGTATGGAACGCTTCTTTTCAACGGGAGAAGATCGGTGAAATGCCGACGGAAATGTTCTTTCATTTCTTCAAGTCGTTCAGCGATGCCGCCCGGTGCAACCTCAATATTGAATGCAGAGGCGATAACGAGCACCACAAGATCGAAGCGATTTTCAAGGCATTTGCCAAAGCCATCCGCATGGCGGTGAAGCGCGACCCGGCCAGCAATTACCTGCCTTCCACCAAGGGAGTGTTATAACAGTACGTCGGCAAACTTGTCTTTGTTCTTCATCATAACGGCATGCGCATAGGGACAAACAGGAATGACTTTCCACTGTTGCGAACGGGCATAACTTACCGCTGCATCCAGCAACTGGCGGCCGATGCCCCTGCCTTCGAAGGCCTTGCTCACTTCGGTATGGTCGATGATCATTTTGCCGGGGGCAGGTACCGAATAGGTCATTTCTGCCACCCGCTGGCCTTCATCTTCGATATAAAAGGCGCCCTGCGGGCCTTCGCTGTGTTGAATTTGCATAGCCACCTCAAGCTACCGAAAAAAAATTTTGTGTTTTCAACTCCCTTTCCCAAATTTGTGCAACATGAACGCGAAAATCAACAACAATCAGTGGTGGTGGCATTCAAAACTCTACGGGGTGCTGTAATGCTACGCTATGTTGTTTAACCATATGTAGGCCCCGGTGAATGTCATCGGGGCTTTTTTATTTTTTAAACGGAATTATTTTGAAAAAGATCAGGATCGAAACGGACGTGAAGCAGTTGCTGGCGGATGTGTTTACACCGGTAGGTATCTACCTGCGGCTGCGCGATAAGTTCCGCGATACCGTACTGCTGGAAGGATCTGATCACCATGTGGCCGATAACAGCTATTCGTTCATCGGCATCAATGCCATCGCCGGCATGGAGATCAGCAACCTGCAAAGCATCGAGTATAAGCTACCCGGCCTGCCGCCTGAAAAAGCAGCCATCGCCCGAAAAGAAGAAGTGCCCGCCCAGTTGTGGAGCTTTATGCAGCGTTTCGAAGCAGCACCGGCCAGGCACCCCGCTGCCCGTTTTGCGCAAGGATTATACGGTTACACTACCTACGATGCCGTGCAATTCTTCGACAGCGTGCAGTTCGATGGCAGCAAGGAAACGGCAGGCATTCCACTGATGCGTTACCGCTTATACCAGTACGTGATTGCGATCAATCATTTCAAAGACGAGCTTTATCTCTGCGAGAACAGGATCGACGGCATCGATTCTGACCTGGCCGTGGTGGAATCGCTGATCAGGAGCAAGGACGTACCGGTGTACCCGTTTACAACGGCAGGCGATGAAACCAGCAACCTGCGCCCCGAAGAATACGAGGAGATGGTGCGTAAGGGGATCGCCGCCTGCCTGCGGGGCGATGTGTTCCAGATTGTGCTGAGCCGCCGTTTCAGGCAGGGGTTTGTTGGTGATGAATTCAATGTATATCGCGCACTGCGTTCGATCAACCCGTCGCCTTACCTGTTTTATTTCGACTACGGCGACTATCGCCTGATGGGCTCATCACCCGAATCACAGCTCATCATCGGGAAAGGAAAGGCCGTGGTGCATCCCATTGCGGGCACCTACCGCCGCACGGGCGATGATGACATCGACCAGCAGGAAACGGAAAAGCTGCTCAACGATGCCAAGGAAAATGCGGAGCACGTCATGTTGGTCGACCTGGCCCGCAACGACCTCAGCAGGCTGTGCGACAAGGTGGAGGTGACTCATTACCGCCAGGTGCAGTATTTCAGCCATGTAATTCACCTGGTGAGCGAAGTACGCGGCGCGGTGAAGCCCGGCACAAACCCGTTTTTGCTGATCGCAAAAACCTTCCCGGCGGGCACGCTGAGCGGCGCACCCAAGATCAGGGCCATGCAGCTCATCGACCGGTTTGAGAAAACAGCCCGTTCTTATTATGGCGGCGCCATCGGTTTCGTGGGCTTCGACGGCTCCTGCAACCACGCCATCATGATCCGTACTTTCTTGAGCAAAGACAATGTGCTGACCTACCAGGCGGGCGCCGGTGTGGTAGCCGCCAGCAAGCCGGCCATGGAACTGGCGGAAGTGAACAACAAGCTCGGCGCCCTCACCAAAGCCATTGAACTGGCCCAAACCCTGTAAACATGAAAATACTTGTTTTCGATAATTACGATTCTTTCACCTATAACCTCGTGCACCTGGTGGAAAAGATCACCGGAACGCCGGTGGAAGTGCATCGCAATGACCAGATCAGCCTTGATGACGTGGAACAATTCGACCGGATCATTTTATCACCCGGTCCTGGTATTCCCGAAGAAGCCGGCCTGCTGCTGCCGCTGATCAAAAGATTTGCGCCCACCAAAACCATGCTGGGTGTTTGCCTTGGTCACCAGGCCATCGGCGAGGCATTTGGCGGACGGCTGGTTAACCTCGACAAGGTTTTTCATGGCCTGTCGACACCCATCACCGTCGATGCGCAACGCAGAAAACCCGTCAATGATGTATTCGGTGAGTTGCCCGAAACCTTGCAGGTGGGCCGTTATCATTCGTGGGTGATCAGTGAAGACGCATTTCCTGCCGACCTGGAGATCACTGCGCGTGATGCCGAAGGCCGGATCATGGCCCTGCGCCACCGGCATTACGATGTGCAGGGCGTGCAGTTCCATCCCGAAAGCGTACTGACACCCGAGGGAGAAACCATTATGCGTAACTGGTTGCAAATTCCCGCCTGACCAATATGAAAAAGATACTGTTATACCTGTTTGAACACAAAACGCTGTCGCGCGCGCTGGCCCGCGAAACCCTGCTGCAAATCGGCCGCGGCGTTTACAATGATCATGAGATCACCGCCTTTATGACGGTGTACCTGATGCGAAGCGTGACCGTGGAAGAACTCCAGGGCTTCCGTGATGCCCTGCTGGAGCTCTGTGTGCCGGTTGATCTTGAAGGCGCCCGGGTGATCGATATCGTAGGTACCGGCGGCGACGGCAAGAACACGTTCAATATTTCGACCCTGGCTTGTTTTGTGGTAGCCGGCGCCGGTGAAAAAGTGGCAAAGCACGGCAACTACGGCGCCTCTACGGTAAGCGGCGCCTCGAACGTGATGGAGCAGTTAGGATACGTATTTAAGAATGAAAGCGCCCGGCTTCGCCGGGAACTCGACACCGCAAATATCTGTTTCCTGCATGCGCCGCAATTTCACCCGGCCCTGAAAGCGGTAGGTCCTATCCGTAAGAACCTCGGCATGCGCACCTTCTTCAATATGCTGGGGCCGATGGTGAACCCGGCCAACCCGTATTTCCAGCTCGTGGGTGTGTACAATCTTGAAATGGCGCGCCTGTACACGTATCTGTTGCAGCAGGACGATCGCGATTTCTGCATCATACACGGTATTGACGGGTATGATGAAATCAGCCTCACAAACGATACCAAAGTGATTTCGCGGGCAGGTGAGAAGATATGTACGCCCGAGCAACTCGGTAAACGAACGGTGCTGCCCACCGACCTGCAGGGCGGCGACACCATCGAGGGCGCCGCCAAATTATTCCGTAAGATACTCGACGGCAAGGGCACCTGGGCCCAGAATGCCGTAGTGCTGGCCAACGCTGCGATGGCGCTGCACGGCACGGGGAAATATAAAAACTATGAACAGGCGTATGGCGCCGCGGTCGAAAGCCTCGAGTCGGGCAGCGCCCGCCACTGCCTGCAGAAACTGATCGCATTACAATAAGGTTTACTTTGCAATAACATGAATATCCTTGATACCATTATTGCCCGCAAGCGGGAAGAAGTAGCGAACAGGAAGGCGACGATGCCGGTGGGGCAATTGATGCAATCGCCCGCTTTTGAACGGGAGACTCTTTCGCTGACGCAGTTCCTGCTCGATGAGCGCCGCAACGGCATTATTGCCGAATTCAAGCGTCGTTCGCCCTCGAAAGGTGTTATCAATGCCACGGCGCGCGTGGAAGACGTTACCCGCGCGTATGCCGGCAACGGGGCCTCGGCCTTGTCGGTGTTGACCGACGCCGAGTTCTTCGGCGGCGCCACGGCCGATCTGCTGGCGGCCCGTTTCAACCCCGTGCCGATTCTGCGCAAGGATTTCATGATAGACGAGTACCAGTTGTACGAAGCGAAAGCGATGGGCGCCGACGTGGTATTGCTGATCGCCGCCTGCCTGTCGCCCGAAGAAGTGTACGGGCTTGCAAAAAAAGCCCGGTCCCTGCACCTGGAAGTGTTGCTGGAGCTGCATGCCGAAGAAGAATTGCGGCATATCAACGAATTCACGGAAATTGTAGGTATTAATAACCGCGACCTGAAGACCTTTACCGTAGACATCGATCGCAGTCTTCGCATGGCAGCGCAATTGCCTGCCGGTGTGCTGAAAGTGGCCGAGAGCGGCATCGATAAAGTAGAGAACGTGCAAAAGTTCAGGGACAACGGTTTTCATGGTTTCCTGATCGGCGAACAGTTTATGAAAGCGCCCGATCCAGCGATTGCTTTCCAGCAGTTTGTAACGGCCCTGCACAAAATGGCCGGTTAATAAAAAGGGAAAGCTATGAGAGTGAAAGTATGCGGTATGACCCAGCTCGACCAGGTGGACCAACTGGAAAGGCTGGGGGCGACCTTCGCCGGATTTATTTTTTATCCGAAAAGTCCGCGGTACGTATTACGCCACATGACCACCGCCCAGCTCAAAAAAGAGAAGAACATCAACAAAGTGGGCGTGTTCGTCAATGCTGGTGCAGATGAAGTGCTGCAAATGGTAGATGAGTGCCGGCTGCACATGGTGCAGTTGCACGGTGATGAAACGCCCAAATACTGCGAGCGGATCGCCGACTACGTATCGGTGGTGAAGGCGTTCCGGCTGAGCGATAACGATAGCATTGAATGGATGGTAAAGCCTTACCTGGATTGTTGCGATATGTTCCTGTTCGATACGATGGGCGCAGGTTATGGTGGCACCGGCAAGAAGTTCGACTGGCGTGTGCTGAAAAACCAGCAGATCGGCAAACCTTTTTTCCTGAGCGGGGGCATAGAACCGGGCGACGAGGCGGCCCTGCTGGAATTTGCCGCGCAGCCGGAAACCCGGGGACTCTTCGCCATCGACATCAACAGCAAGTTTGAAACAAGCCCGGGCGTAAAAGACCTGGCACTGGTAGAGGCCTTTATTAAAAACCTGAACAAGTAACATGGAAACGAGTTATAAGCAGCCCACCAAAGAAGGATATTACGGGAAATTCGGCGGAGCGTATATTCCCGAGATGCTGCATCCAAACGTGGAAGAACTGCAGTCGAGGTACCTGGAGATCATGCAGGAACCGTCTTTCAAGCAGGAATTTGAAGAATTGCTGCGCGATTATGTCGGGCGTCCGTCGCCGTTATATTATGCCAAACGGCTGAGTGCGCATTACAAGGCCGATATCTATCTCAAGCGCGAAGACCTGAACCATACCGGCGCCCACAAGATCAACAATACCATCGGGCAGATCTTGCTGGCCGGGCGGCTTGGAAAAAAGCGGATCATTGCCGAAACCGGCGCGGGGCAGCACGGGGTAGCCACTGCCACGGTATGTGCGCTTAAAGGCCTGGAGTGCATCGTATATATGGGCGAAAAAGACATCGAGCGACAGGCGCCGAATGTGGCGCGCATGCACATGCTTGGCGCCACGGTGGTGGCCGCCACGAGCGGCAGCAAAACCCTGAAAGACGCTACCAACGAGGCGATCCGCGACTGGATCAACCATCCTTCCGACACCCACTATATCATTGGCAGCGTGGTAGGTCCGCATCCGTACCCCGACATGGTGGCTCGGTTTCAGAGCGTCATCAGCGCCGAAACGCGCCGGCAACTGCTGGAGAAAACAGGCAGCGAGCTGCCGACAAAACTGCTGGCCTGCGTGGGCGGAGGCAGCAATGCCGCGGGTATGTTTTATCATTTTCTCGATGAGCCTTCGGTGGAGTTGATTGCCGTGGAAGCGGCGGGCATGGGCGTAAACAGCGGCCTCAGCGCAGCTACCACCGCCCTGGGAAAACCAGGCGTATTACACGGCAGCAAAAGCATCGTGATGCAGACCGACGACGGCCAGGTAGTAGAGCCGCACAGTATTTCAGCGGGGCTCGATTACCCCGGTATCGGCCCGTTGCACGCCCACTTGTTCGACAGTGGCCGCGGCACCTTTCTGAGCGCTACCGACGAAGAAGCGGTGCGCGCCGCCTTTTTCGTGGCCCGCCACGAAGGCATCATCATTGCCTTGGAAAGCGCACATGCCTTTGCGGCGCTCGACCAGCTTAGCCTGGCACCCGACGACCGGGTGGTGATCTGCCTCAGTGGCCGCGGCGACAAAGACATGGCCACCTATATGAAACAAATGAAAATGACGAACCAGTTATGAGCAGGATACAGGAATTGTTTGCGCGGAAGAAAGAAGGCGTATTAAACGTGTACTGCACGGCGGG
>JBDHYM010000169.1:0-7014 GCA_039811405.1 Flavihumibacter sp.
GCGCCCTTCCGCATCTACAAAAGCATCGAAAGCGATATCCTGAACGACGGCAGCCTCGACTACCCCGACGAAGTGCTTGCCAGTTTCGATCTTATCATCGCTTCCGTGCACAGCAACCTGAAAATGACCGTCGAAAAAGCAATGGCGCGATTACTGGCAGCTATCCGCAATCCCTTTACCAGCATCCTGGGGCATATGACCGGACGCCTCCTGCTCAGCCGGCCGGGTTATCCGGTCGATCACCGGCAGATCATCGACGCCTGCGTGGAGAACGATGTGGTCGTCGAGATCAATGCGCATCCCCGGCGACTTGATATCGACTGGACCTGGATACCATATGCCATGGAAAAAGGGTGCCTGCTTTCCATCGACCCCGATGCGCATGAAACCGAAGGATACAACGATCTCCGTTATGGCGTGATCAGCGCGCAAAAAGGCGGCTTAACCGCTGCCAGCAACCTGAGCAGCTTCACACGCGCGCAACTGGAGCAATTCATCGTTCGCCAGCACGAAAAAAGAAGCGAACAATAATCAGGCATTTTCCTCTTCCGGCACCAGGGGCAGCTCCACAAAAAACGTAGTGCCTTCTCCCTCGCTGGTCTCGAACCAGATAGCGCCTTTTGCCTGCTCAACAATGCCCTTGCTCATAGCCAGGCCGAGGCCCGTACCCGAGGTTTTGGTGGTAAAATTGGGCGTGAATATTTTCGACCGCATCTCGGCGGGAATGCCATTGCCATTGTCGGTGACGCTGATCACCACGGTATTATCCCTTACCTCCTCCAGCATGCGCACCATGCGGTATTCGTCGACGGTCGTTGCCTCCACGGCATTTTTCAGCAGGTTGGTGAACAGCCGGTTCATCTGCGTACGATCGGCCGCCACCCGCAGGGGCTGGTGCACGGGGATCCAGCTAAAATGCACTTCTTCACCCGACTCATATAAATGCGACAAAGAGTAGAGTATGTCGTGCAGGTCGAACACCTCTACTTTCGCATTATTGATATTGGCGAACTGGGAAAACTCGCTCGCGATATGCGACAGGTGATCGATCTGCTCCACCAGTGTTTTCGCTACGTTCGACGTCATTTGCTTTACGTCGGCACTGTCGTTGTGGATGGCTTTCTGCAGGTACTGGATGCTCAGCTTCATGGGCGTCAGCGGATTCTTGATCTCATGCGCCACCTGCCGCGCCATTTCCCGCCAGGCGCCCTCGCGTTCGCTCTTCGCCAGGGCGGCGGCGCTTTCTTCCAGCTTCAGCACCATTTTATTGTATTCGGTTACCAGCTCTCCTATCTCGTCTTCGCGGTGCCATTCGATGGCATCGTTGTGCTGCCCCAGGCTAACGGCGCGCATTTTGGCGCTGATCAGCGAAAAGGAAGACGTAATACGATTGGTAATGAACAGGGCCACTACGCCCGCAAACAAAAAGATAAAGGCATTCAGGTTGATGATGGTGACCAGGAAATTGGAAATCTCCTTTTTCAGTTCTTCCTGCGAGTCGAACGATGGCATATTCAGGTAAGCGTACGCGTTCCCCTTGTCGTCGCGCACCGGCGAATAAATGCTCTGGTAAGTAACGCCCGCCATTTTTTCTTCGGTGGTTACCTGCACCAGCCGTTGTTTGTTCAGCCGGTAATAAGCCACCGGGTTCATCCGCGTGCTCAGGATTCCCTTGTCATAGATAAACGGATTACTCGACAGCCGCAGCACGCCGCGCAGGTCATAGATATTGATATCCGTTCCGTGTATCTCCGACATCTCTTCGACCAGCTCTTCCAACACCTGGTTATTGCCCTGCGCATAGAGCTGTATCATCCATTCAAGAAAGATCTCGCTGTCGATCTTGCCCTGCACTTCGTTGGTCATGATCTGGATGGCCTTGCTGAGCTGCCCCTGCTTATTGTTGTTGTAACGGTTGATGAAAAAGAAAATGGTGGCGGCGCCGATCACCAGGAAGGAGAACAGGCTGATAAATATAATGGTTCCATGCACCTGGGTACGCAGGTTCATCTGCAGCTCTTTCCGGATCAGGGTGGGTCGCAGGCGCGAGCGAATCAGCAGGGAGGTGAGCCGGAACAATCCCAGCAACACCAGGAAGGTGGTGAACAGGTAAGCGACCAGCGTTATTGATTCCAGCCAGGTATTGTTGCGGCGGGCAATCACCACCACCCGGTTGTTGTCGCGGTACCACAATTCATCGTACCCGTTGTTCTCCCGCTGCATGAAATTGTTCTTCGGTACCTGGTTCACAGTCAGCCGGGTCGGGAAAGCGTAGTCGTTGTAATAATCGACCAGCTCGCGGTTGTTATAGATCGCATAGCTGTAGATCGGCGTATAGTCGTCGGGCAGGTAATCTTTGCGGGCGCGGAACAGCTCTGGCACGAGGGCGTCGCCCTTGTATTTTTTCGGCTCGCTGAGTATAAACATATACCCGAGGGGATGCCCAAGGGTATCGGTGACCATTTTCCGTGATATATACGAAAACTGGTCGAATGATTTTTCGAAATACCGCATGTCGGCCAGGTTGGTCGGCTTGCCCTCAATCCGAAAAATGGTATTCAGGGTATCATAGCTGACCGGCTCTTCGTTGAACAACGGCTTTTCCTGCTCATCGAACGTATAGATGCGGGTGTCGTATTTGTTCAGGTACGGACCGAAATTTTTATTGATGAGGCTGTCTTTCAGGTAACGGTTTTCAGACGGCAGGCGAAACCGCTGAAAATTGGCCAGCAGAAAATCATTGTCGAAATAGGTCAGGGCGATACTCAGGAGGCGCTCGCTGGTAGGGTCGGCCTGCTGCGATAGTTTCTCGGCCGTTCTCCGTCTTTTCAGCAGTTCGATGCGGCTGTTCTCATTGATGATAACCAGGGAGATGGACACCGAATACAGGAATATCCACAGCAGCAGCACCGAGATCGACCAGCGGTAAGTGCTTGAACTGATCCGCGGCTGGCGCATCAGCCATATATAACCGATCAGCCAGGCCAGCACATAGATATTCAGCTCCACCAGGCTGCTGGTTTTAATAAACGTGATCGACAGCAATCCGAATAAAGCTACCGCCGCATAAAAAAGATAGGGCCTTTCCAGGAGCAGGGGCCGCGCCAGTCGCATGAGCGTGCTGGTGGCAAGGAAAAAGCTCAGCGCCAGCACGGCCAGTAAAACGAAGCCGATGATGCTATACCAGTTCAGGCTGAAAATATTGGTGACATTAAAAGAGATCTGCGCGTCGGAAATCAGGCTTTGCACCACGCCCGCAAACAGAAAAGTGATCAGCACCAGCAGTGCAGCTATCATCGCTACCAGGGGCCAGTGCAGCAGCGTTCTGCGCCATTTCACCAGTTGTAAGCCTCCTCCCTTGCGGTAAAAGAACAGCAGCAGCCAGCAAAAAAGAAATGCATTGATAACAAGATCGCCCAGCGACGGCAGAAAAGCATTGGAACTGTATATGGAAGGATCGAAAAGGTCGTAGGCCTTCCACAGCATATGGTCCTTCCACAGGTAGGTAGCTGCACGGGTAAGCACCACCACGGCGGTAAGAAAAAGCATGCCCCGTTTAAAACCGTATTGCTCGCTAATGGCGGCGGCGGCATTGTGCACAATGATCATCAGCAGCACAATGGCCAGCACTTCCAGCACCAATGACCATTCGTTCACATTTCTGACGGCCAGCGGCTTTTTCTGTTCGAGGTAGAACAGGGCCTGCCCGCTCGAACAGCGTACGGGATACAGGGTCTCCGACTCCAGCAGGTTCACATTGTTTTCCGCCTGCGGAAAGCCTACAAATTCCTTCTCCAGGCTGCTGGTCTGGATAAAATACTCGGTACGAATGGGCAACAGCGCAACGGCCAGCAGCGAGTCCCTCGCCAGGGGAATGACCTTCCGGATGTATTCATACTGCCCGTTGCGCAGCTTCACCAGCCGGTGGCTGTCGTGCGCATACATGATTTCCGCATCGGGTTCGGCCTGCTGGTTGCTCCAGAAATGCAGCACCCAGGTATCGTGCTCGCCAAGTTTGTACAGGAAAAGGCCGAATTCTTCCCTGACCAGCTTCTGCAATTGCTGGTCGGCATAACTGGCTTCCGCCAGCACTTTAAGCTGTACGGTGTCGGCCATCAGTGCATCAATGCGCTGCTCCTGCTTGCGAATGCGGCTTTCCATGGCCGATCGCAGGTAGCTTACGCTGGTGGCACCTGAATAATAGTTATTGATGATAAAGGCAATGGTGAACAGCCAGGCGGCAGCCAGGAAAAAATAGGCGTTTCTGTTGAGGAACAACAAGAGGAATCTTCTCAAGGCTGTTTCTTTTCTGCTTTTATTTCATTCCACAGGATATCCATCTCTTCAAGGCTCATGTGCTGCAACAGCAGCCCTTTGGCTGCAGCCCGCGCTTCCATACCTGTAAACCGGTGAATGAATTTTTTATTCGTACGCTCAAGGGCATTTTCGGCATCCACCCGCAAAAATCGTGCATAATTGACCAGCGAAAAGAAAAGGTCGCCCAGCTCCTCTTCCTGTTCGGCGGCCGAGCCTGTTGCCACTGCTGCCTGCAGTTCGGCCATTTCCTCTTTTACCTTATCCCACACCTGCTCCCGCGTATCCCATTCAAAGCCGACCTGTTTGGCCTTTTCCTGCAGGCGCATGGCTTTCACCAGGGCAGGCAGCGCTTTGGGAACGCCGCTCAATACAGAAGTTTTGCCTTCTTTCAGCTTCAGTTGCTCCCAGTTCTTTTTAACCTCTTCGGCGTCGGCTACTTTCACTTCCCCGTAGATATGCGGATGGCGCCTGATGAGCTTGGCGCTGATCGCTTCCAATACACCGGCCAGGCTGATCTGTCCCTGCTCCTGCCCTATTCTGGCATAAAATACGAGGTGCAGGAACAGGTCGCCCAATTCTTCCTCGATCCCTTTCCAGTTCTCTTCCGTAATCGCATCGGCGAGCTCATACAGCTCTTCTATGGTCTGCTGGCGAAGCGTATGGATGGTCTGTTTTTTATCCCAGGGGCATTTCTCCCGCAGGTCGTCCATGATCTCTACCAGCTTCTCAAAAGCCGCTGCATTTTTTTGCATACATCCAGGTGTTTTTATAAGGCGATCTTTTTTCTTTTCTTTGCCAGGAATATGATCCCGTCGGTTTTTGACGATTCCAGCAATTTGAATAAAAATAGATGAAAAATATCCTATTCGGCCTGTTTCTGCTGCTCGCCCGCCCTGTACTTAGCCAGTACTACTATAAAGACCTGGTTTCCACCCGGCAAACCGCCCAACAGTTTATGCTGCTGAAAAACGCGGGTATAAAAAAAGTGGTGCTGCACAGTTTCGACGGCAATTCGGGCGAAGCAGCCGGCTTCAGCATTGAGCAGGTGCTTGATGGAAGCCGCAACACACTTACCACCGTTACGCAAACACCCGGGCTGGGCAACAGCTACCTGGTGGCCAGCTATAACGGCGACGGGCAACTGGTCAGCACGAGCGACAGCGCTGAAAATGCCGTCGGCGATACGCGTTATTCGTACGATGCCGCCGGCAGGCTCATCGGCATCAGCAGCACCAGCCGCTCGGATAATATCGCCACTACCGAAACGCACCTGTACACCTATACCGCCAACGGCCGGCCCGAAGGGATGCTGCGCATCCGTAATGGAAAAGACAGCAGTGTGATCAGCTTCCTGCCCGATGAGAATGGCCGGGTAGGCGAAGAGAAGACACTGCGGTCAACCCTTCCCACACCCTCCTATTACTATTACCATGATACCGATGGCCGGTTGACCGATGTCGTACGGTTCAATGTGCGCGCCAACCGCCTGCTGCCCGATTATATATTTGAATACAATGCCGAGGGGCAACTGAAAAAAACCACCATCGTACCTGAAGGCAGCAACGAATACCAGGTGTGGTACTACCAGTACGCTCCCGGAGGGTTGCGGAAAATGGACCTGGTGTACAACAAAAAGCAGCAGCTCATGGGCAAGGTGGAATATGAATATGCCCGCTGACCTTAGCCGTTCAGGGAGGCCATAAAAGGTTCGGCATAGCGCCCACCCGCCACCTTGCCGGCAAAAACACTTTCCAGCAACCGGAGATCACCAGCCGATAACGACAGGTTCGCCGCCGCCGCATTCTCTTCGAGGTACTTCATCTTTTTGGTGCCGGGAATGGGAAAGATATATTCCCCCTGGGCCATCACCCAGGCAAGCGCCAGCTTGGCGGTAGTGGTGCCTTTTTCTGCAGCAAGGTTTTCGACCAGCTTCAGCAACTCGAGGTTTTTTTGAAAGTTCTCGCCCTGGAACCGCGGACTGTTCCGCCGGTGATCGTCGGGCGCGAAATCATCGGGCGACCTGAACTGGCCTGTGAGGAAACCGCGCCCCAGCGGGCTATAGGCAACGAAAGCGACGCCAAGCTCACGGCAGGCCTGCAGCATGCCGTCTTCGGGATCGCGCGACCAGAGGGAATACTCGCTTTGCACAGCCGTTATGGGATGCACTGTATGGGCTTTGCGAAGCGTTTCGACCGATACCTCGCTCAGGCCGATGGCGCGGACCTTTCCTTCTTTTACCAGGTCGCTCATCGCACCGATGGTGTCTTCGACAGGCACGCTTCGGTCGCGGCGGTGTACATAATACAGGTCTATAACGTCGATACCTAAGCGCTGAAGGCTGCCTTCGCAGCTTTTGCGTACATACTCCGGTTTGCCGTTCACGCCGCGCGACAGGCTGTTGGGCTCGCGGGTGATGCCGAATTTAGTGGCGAGGGTAATATTGTTACGGTGCTTTTTCAACGCTTTTCCCACCAGCGTTTCGTTGGTGTACGGGCCATACATATCGGCAGTATCCCAAAAAAGAATACCCAGCTCTACCGCCCGGTCGAGCACGCGAAGGCTTTCCGCATCGTCGCCTTCACCATAAAATTCGCTCATGCCCATACAGCCGAGCCCCAGGCGCGAAGTAACCAGCCCCTGGCTGCCCAATGGTTTTTGTTCTATCATAAACGTCGATTTATAGATATCTTTCAAGGG
>JBDHYM010000170.1:0-7010 GCA_039811405.1 Flavihumibacter sp.
GTGCTTCTACAATAATTCCATCCTGTTTAATGAGTGCTTGTTTTGCCATACAGATTTTGGGAGCGCAAAGATAGGGATAAATCCGTTAAATATTAAAAAAACGGATTTTTTCACCCAAGACGGGCAAATATAGTCTAAAAGAATGGTTCCGAACCGGTTAAATCGTCAATTCCGGCCCAGTTCGGTCTTGGTCATATCGAAATAATGGTTCTGCAACTGGTGCACGAAAATGGGCTGTTTGATGTGCCGGCGGTCTTCCCGGTACCATATTTCAAAATCGTTGAAATCCCCGTCGCGGTCGAGCTGGATCCGGAATGGTCCTTTTTTATATTTCACCGAGCCGTTCGGGTTGGTCTCTTTTTCAAAGCGCAATTTCTCCAACTGGGCTTCGTTCAGCGGGATGGGTTCAAGGTCTTCGGGCTTGAACCAGAAATCCTGTACATCGGTTTGTACGCACACCTCTTTGTCTTCCTTATTCAGCTCATTAACAATGCCTTCCCAAAGTTCCCCTTCGTATTTGGCAAGAACATAGTCGCCCGGTGCGAGGTCGCTGATTTTGATCATATGGCAATATTTTTATGGTATTCCAATATAGGAAATTCTATCCACAATAGGCCCCGCTGCCCGACCGGAACAACGGCGCTGCGCCAAAAATCGCTAAGTTCGGTTCTCCTATCATGACAACCATCGGACTACTTTCGGATACCCACGGCTGGCTCGACGAATCCATTTTCAGCGCCCTTGCCGGCTGCAACGAGATCTGGCATGCCGGCGATTTTGGCACCATCGCCATCGCCGACGAATTGCAGCAGAAAACCGGCCTGCCGCTGCGCGGGGTCTACGGCAATATCGACGGACAAGACATCCGCACCGTTTACCCCGAAACGGCCTCCTTCCGGCTGGAATCACTGACCGTGCTGATGCAGCATATCGGCGGCTACCCCGGCCGGTATGCACCGGGTATTAAAACGAAGATCCGGGAAACCGGCGCAGGGCTCTTCATCAGCGGCCATTCCCATATCCTGAAAATACAGTTCGACCCGGCCCTGCAATGCCTGCACATCAACCCTGGCGCAGCCGGTCACCATGGCTGGCATACCATGCGCACCCTGGTCAGGTTCGCGATAGACGGCAGCCAGATCAAAGACTGCCAGGTAATAGAGATGGGTCGCCGTGGCCGGCAATAGGATTACATGCCCGGAAAAAGCGGTCGCCCGATGCCTTCGCGGAAAGGCCAGGGAATGGTGGCCAGGATGATCACCAGGGCCAGCAGCAGCAGGTAAAACGCTTTTTTATGCGCCGCGCCGCCGGCCGTGGCCGGTTTACCCGCGCTTCGCGCGATGGTGATCAGCACCACCGCCACCAGCATGCCGAAAAAATGCTCTACCGCAAAGAAGCGGTAAGCGGCCGTACGCATCACCTCGCCCATGCCAAGCGTACTGATATTTTTGAAGCCCATCGGGCCGGCAAACCACAACACCAGGCCGATCAGCAGGTTGGTATGGGTAAAGATCATCAGCAGCAGATCGGTCTTCCGGTCTTTGGCCGTATACGCGTTCTTGTCTTTGAAACCATTCAGGTGGCGAACCAGGGCAATGACCAGGAAGATAAGAATCAGCCAGCGCAGCAGGTTATGAAGGTGAAGTAGTCCGGTGAGCATAGTATTACATCAAAAGTGAAAAATCTGGAGACAAAAATAGCTACAGCGAAGGGTTATTCCACCCAGTCGGCGATAAAAATATTGGTGTCGCGGGTGCCGCCGTTGTTGCGGTTGGAGCTGAAAACAAATTTCTTGCCGTCGTAGCTGAACATCGGAAAAGCATCAAAGCCTTTGTCGCGGCTGATCTTGTGCAGCCCGCTGCCATCGGCATTAATGGTGTACATGTTGAACGGGAATCCACGTTTATATTCATGATTAGACGCAAAGAGAATGCGTTTGCTGTCGGGCATGAAAACAGGCGCCCAGTTGGCATTGCCCAAGTGCGTCACCTGTTGCTGGTTGCCGCCGTCGGCATCGGCGATGAACACTTCCATATTCGTCGGCGCCACCAGGTGCTCGGCCAGCAGCGATTTGTATTCGCTGATCTCCGCTTCGGTCTTTGGCCGGCTGGCGCGCCAGATGATCTTTTTGCCGTCGCGGCTGAACCAGGCGCCACCATCGTAACCCGGCGTATGGGTGATGCGTTTTTCTTTTCCGCTGGCAATGTCCATGATATACAGTTCCAGGTCGCCGTCTTTGTCGCTGGTATAGATCATCTTCTTTCCATCGGGCGATAAGGTGGCTTCGGCATCATATCCTTTTGCATGGGTAAGCTGCCGGATGATTTTGCCCGAGGTATCGGCCAGGAAGATATCGTAGCTGTCGTACAGCGGCCAGATGTATTTGTTGCCGTATTTGGCGCGGTCCACTGCCGGCGGGCAGTTCTCCCCGCCCAGGTGTGTGGAGGCATACACAAAGTGCTTCCCGTCGGGTAAAAAATAAGCACAGGTGGTGCGGCCTTTCCCGGTGCTCACGAGCCGCGGACGAAAAGGCTCCTCGGGGCTGGTGGGGATTTTCGCGATGTATATCTGGTCGCACGGAATGCCTTCTTTCTCATTCGTTTTCTGGAAGATCAGGTATTTGCCGTCGTAGCTGAAATAAGCCTCGGCATTGTCGCCGCCGAAGGTGAGCTGGCGAAGGTTTTTGAAATGAGTCTCTTCGGGATAGTGCAGGGTATCGGCGGCGGCGTGATTCGGTTGTGCATAACCGGTAACCGCTGCGATGGCCAGGAAAAAGGAAAAAATCGGTCGCATGGCTGTGTATTGGCCCGCGAAGGTACCTGTTATTTGCCATCCCGCCGAAAACCATAGCTTTGCCCGATGAAATGGCCCTACCATACAGGCTTTTTTATTTTGCTGGCATTGGGCGCCTGTAATGGCGGCGATCAGCCAAACGGCTCCGCAGCCCGCAACGACCTGCTCGCCCGCCCCCCGTACGAGGGGATTTCCGACAGCATAAAAAACGATCCGAAAAATGCGGCGCTTTACCAGGAACGTGCATCGCGGCTCATGGCCAATGCCCGGTACGAACTGGCATCGGCCGACCTGGAAAGAGCCTGGCAACTGTCGCCTTCGCAAAAGCTGGGCGAGCAGCGCGTCAGTAATCTTTTCCTGATGGGCGAAAGCGAGCGTGGCCGCAGGTTGCTGCTCGACCTGGTAAAAACCTATCCCGACAACCTTAACTTCAAAAGACGGCTGGGCGAAACCTACCTGCAGCAGGGGCAGTACGGAAAAGCCGTCGATGCGTTTGACGCGGTGATCGCGGCCGATTCGCTCGACTTCGAGTCATATAACCAGCGCGCCTCCCTGTTCCTTCAACGAAACGATACCGCCCGCGCCATCGCCGACCTCGAAAAATCCGTCAGCCTGCAGCCCACCATGATGACGGTGCTGACCCTTGCCAATATTTATGCGGAGAAAAAAAACCCGAAAGCGCTGACGCTCACCGCGCCGCTGATTGCACGCGACTCTGCCCATGAGCAGGTCGATCCTGTTTTCATACAGGGAATCTATTACGCCAACACCGGCAATACTGCCAAAGCCCTCGACCTGTTTAATGAGTGCATCAAGATCGACTGGAAATTCCAGGAAGTGTATATCGAAAAAGGGATCATCTATTTCGACCAGAAAAACCTCGATGAAGCCATGCAGCAGTTCAAGCTGGCAGCCACGGTAAGCAATACCTTCGCCGATGCCTATTTCTGGCAGGGCCGCTGTTATGAAGCACTCGGCAAAAAAGAAGATGCCCTGTCGAACTATGCACGCGCTTATGCGCTCGACAACGGTTTTGAAGAAGCCCGTGAGCACATCGAAAAGCTGCGCGGCAGCAAGCCATAAAAACAGAACACTTATATTTAACCATGCTACTCGCTCCTTCCCTGCTCGCCGCCGATTTCCTTCACCTGGAAAAAGAGTGTGCGCTGATCAATAACAGTGCGGCCGACTGGCTGCACCTCGACGTGATGGACGGTCGCTTTGTGCCGAATATTTCCTATGGCCTGCCCGTTATCAGCCAGCTACGGCCCATCGTCCAGAAAATATTCGACGTACACCTGATGATCGAAGAGCCCGAGCGGTATGCAGAAGATTTCCGCAAAGCCGGCGCCGACAACCTCACCGTGCATTACGAAGCCTGCCGGCACCTGCACCGGAACATAGAACAGATCAAATCGCTGGGCATGCAGGCCGGCGTAGCGATCAATCCCCATACGCGGGTGGAGCTGTTGTACGATGTATTGCCGATGATCGACATTGTGCTGGTGATGAGCGTGAACCCGGGGTTCGGCGGACAAAAATTCATACCCCACAGCTATGAAAAGATCCGTACCCTGCGGGCCGAGATCGACCGGCTGCAGCTATCGACCAAAATAGAGGTGGATGGCGGCGTTGACCTCGGCAACGCATCAGCCCTGGTAGCTGCCGGCGCCGACGTGCTGGTGGCCGGCACCGCGGTGTTCAGGGCGCCCGATCCCGCGGCGGCTATTACTGCTTTCAAAAACTGCTGATTTGAAATTCGTACCGACACTGCTCCTTGCGATGGCACTGCTCTTGTACGGGCAGGCTGCAACCGCACAGGCACGTGCAGCCCAGGTAGAGGGCGTGGTGATCAGCGACGAAGAGCAACCCCTGCCCGGCGTTACCGTTTCCATACTCGGGCGCGATGGCGGCACCCATACGCTCGACTCGGGCAAATTCAGCGTATCGGTACCCGCCGGCCGCGCCGTAGCCCTGGTTTTTACCCACGCGGGGTACAAACCACAGCAACAGAATTTCCTGGTAAGCCGCGGAAAAACGGAAACCGTTATCATACGCCTCGAAAGATCGGGGCAACTGGAAGGAGTAACGGTAACGGATGAACGAAGCCGCCGGGAAGCCGGGCTCATCACCGTGAACCCGCGGCAGGCCATCAATATCCCCGCACCCGCCGGCGGCATCGAAAGCCTGATCAAAGTATTTGTGGGGTCCAACAACGAGCTCACTTCCAACTACAACGTACGCGGCGGCAGCTACGATGAAAATCTCATCTACGTGAACGATTTCGAGGTCTACCGCCCTTACCTGGTGCGCAACGGCCAGCAGGAAGGCCTGAGCTTCATCAATCCCGAAATGACCCGCTCGGTACAGTTTTACAACGGCGGTTTCCAGGCGCGTTACGGCGACAAGATGAGCTCGGTGCTCGACATCGGCTATAAGAAACCAAAATCTTCGGGCGGCTCGGCATATGTGGGATTACTGGAGCAGGGATTGCAGCTCGAAGGCGTGGCAAAGAACAAGAAGTTCAGTTACCTGGTCGGCGCCCGCCACCGCAACAACCGCAACCTGCTCAGCAGCCAGGAAACAAAAGGTAACTATGTGCCGTCTGCCGCCGATTTCCAGGGGCTTTTCACCTGGCAGATGGGCCAGAAATGGGCCGCCGAGCTGCTGACCCATTTTTCGCAAACCAGCTTCAGCCTTCAGCCTACATTCAGCCAGCCCTCGGCAGCCGTATTCTCTCCTTTCTTCACCGCCAACCTGGGACTCGATATTTATTTCGAAGGCCGCGAAGAAGACCGTTACAATACGCAGATGGCCGGACTCTCGATCGTGCAGCAGGTGCGCAAAAACCTCCGGTTGAAATGGATGGCTTCTTTTTTTAAAGACCGCGAACAGGAATCGATCGATATCACCGGCGCCTACCTGTTCGGGGAACGATCGTTCGACCGCAGCCAGCCCGACTACGGCACCATTGTGGCGCCGCTGGGCGCCGGCGCTTACCAGCAGTATGCGCGCAACAAACTCGACATCAACGTATACAATATTTCGCACAAAGGCACCTGGAGCCAGGGAAAGCACTACTTGCTGTGGGGACTGTCGTACGACCGCCAGCAGATCAGCGACCGGCTGCATGAATTCGACTACCAGGACTCGGCCGGGTATTCGCTTCCTTATGCCCCCGGTGCGTTATCGGTGTTTAGCTACCTCCGGTCGCAGGCCGATTTTTCGGTTAACCGTTACAGTGGGTATGTACAGGACAATATCTCCTGGGGCGATTCCATCGGCATCGGCCTGCAGGCCGGTCTGCGGTTCAATTACAACGATCTTAACCACGAGTTGCTGCTCTCGCCGCGCGCCGGGGTTTCGTGGAAACCGATGCACTGGCAACGCGACATCATTTTCAGAGGCAGCGCCGGCATGTACCAGCAGCCGCCTTTTTACCGCGAGATGCGCCGCTACGACGGCAGCATCAATTACCAGTTGAAAGCGCAGAAAAGCTGGCAGGTAAGCGGCGGCTTCGATTATCATTTCAAAGCCATGAACCGCCTGCTGAAATGGACCACCGAGCTGTACTATAAAAACCTCTGGGACGTGGTACCCTATGATGTCGACAATGTGCGGATGCGTTATTACGGTGAGAACAATGCGAAGGCCTGGGCCGGCGGACTCGAAACAAGGCTTTTCGGCGAGATCGTGAAAGACGCCGAGAGTTATGTAAGTCTCGGTTTCATGCGCACGCGCGAAGACATCACCAACGATTTCTATTACAACTATACGCTCGATTCGCTGAACCGCCCCACCGACAGCACGCTGACGCAGAACGGCTGGCTGCGACGGCCCACCGACCGGCTGATCACCCTGGGGCTCTTCTTCCAGGATTACCTGTCGACCAACAAAAATTTCAAGGTATATGTCAACACCATTTACGGCACCAACCTGCCGTATAATATACCCCGGTCGGTAAAGTACCGCAATGCCCTGGTGATCGATCCTTACCTGCGCATCGATATCGGCTTCAGCGCCCTGCTATTGAATACCGATAAAACCAAACGCCGCAGCCACAGCCCCTTCCGTCAACTGGAAAATATATGGGCCAGCCTCGAGGTGTTCAATGTCATCGACCGCGCCAATACCATTTCCTACCTGCTGATCAAAGACTTCGCCAATACCACTTATGCCATTCCCAACCGGCTAACGCCGCGGCTGCTGAACCTGAA
>JBDHYM010000171.1:0-6999 GCA_039811405.1 Flavihumibacter sp.
GCCGGTACTTTCCGCCGGCGATATACAGCAACTGCGGCAGGCCGTGGCCGGCGTGCGGGTGGAAGAAAAACTGCTGCGTTATATTGCGCAGATCGTAGGGCAGACAAGACAGCACAAGTCTATTTACCTGGGCGCTTCACCCCGCGCTTCCATCGGTATCATGAATGCCGCCAAAGCCATTGCGGCCATGACGGGGCGCGACTTCGTAACGCCCGAAGATATTTTATACATCGCACCCGCCGTACTCAATCACCGCGTGATCATTACCCCAGAAAAAGAAATGGAAGGTGGTACGGTCAGCGATGTGATCAGTGCTTTGCTTCAAACCATCGAAGTGCCCCGCTGATGCAAGCCATTCGTCATTTTTTCAGGCATCTCTTCTTTACCCGGCGTTTGTATGTGGCGCTGGGTGCTTTGTCGGCGTTGTTCTTTGTATCGTACCTGTTCGGGTGGCTCTATTGGCCTGCGGTCATTCTCACCGTTTTCATGCTTTGCACTTTTTTACTGGATACATGGATATTGTTCGCGCGGCGCGAGCCGGTTTCTGCGCAACGATCGCTCGGCGATCGTTTCAGCAATGGCGACGACAACCCGGTGGTTATCGAACTGCAGCACCAATATCCTTTCACCATAAGCCTGCGTATTATCGACGAGCTGCCGGTGCAGTTCCAGCGGCGCGATTTTGTATTGAAGACCCAGATGGCGCCCGGCGCGCAAAAGACACTGCGGTACGAAGTTCGGCCGGTTACGCGCGGCGAATATGTTTTTCACGACATAAATATTTTTATTTGCAGCCCGCTGAAGCTCGCCTGCCGGCGCCAGGTGGTGCCGGCAGAACAGGTGGTCAGCGTTATGCCGGCTTTCAGCCAGTTGCGTAAATATGCGCTGCTGGCTGCGGAGACCGAGCTGGCCGAAGCGGGCAATAAACGTAAGCCCAAAACCGGCCATAGCCTCGAGTTTGAACAATTGCGCGAATATGTGGTGGGCGATGATGTACGGAATATCAACTGGAAAGCGACGGCCCGTAAAGGCGGGCAGCTTATGCTGAACAGCTTTGCCGACGAACGCAGCCAGCAGATATATTGCGTGATCGACAAAAGCCGTGCGATGAAAATGCCGTTTGACGGTATGACCCTGCTGGAATATGCCATCAATGCCAGCCTGCTGCTCAGCCAGGTGGCCCTGTTGCGGCACGACAAGGCGGGCATCATCTGCTTCGACGACAAGGGTACCCAGTTGCTGCCCGCCGAAAAAAGAAGCCGGCAGATGAATCGTATCATCGATATGCTGTACAACCAGCAAACCGGTTTTATGGACAGCGATTTTGAAAAGTTGCAACTGACCATTCACAGCCAGATACACCAGCGCAGCCTGCTGGTATTGTTCACCAACTTCGAATCGGGCCCGGCGCTCGACCGGCAGCTTCCTTTTATCAGGCAGCTTGCCCGGCAGCATCTGGTGCTGGTGGTGTTTTTTGAGAATACCGGTTTGAACGAATTGGCAGGACCGGGTGTTGACAATATGGAAGACCTGTACATCAAAACCATTGCAGAAAAATTCATGCAGGAAAAAAAACGGGTACTGAAGGAGTTGCAGCGCTATGGCATACCGGGGCTGCTGACCACACCCAAACAGGTGACCATTCATACGATCAATAAATACCTGGAATTGAAATCGCGGCAAATGATCTGATATGACAACCAACGAAACCGCCATCTATTTTAACGGGAAAGGCGCGCCCCGGTCCGTAAGGCTATTGCTGTTCCAGCGGGCGGTACAGTTGTATGATACCGCCGGCAATGATTTTATCTCGGCGTTTGCGTATAAGGATATCCGTTACCTGTCGGAAGACAACAGCTACCTGCGCTTTTCCCTGCTGCCTGCGGGCGGCGCCACGCTGGAAGTGCCGCGGCAGCATCCGCTGCTGAACGAGTTGCTGGCGCATACTAACCGACGGCGATCCTTTACCGCGCGCCTGAAGTGGCCGGTATTGCTGATAGCGGCGCTTGCCCTGCTCGCCGGCCTGTACTTTTTGCTCGTATCCACGGTATCGGGGTTTGCGCTTCAGTTCATTTCTCCGCAGAAAGAGGCGGAACTGGGTGAGATGATGTTCAATAACCTGATCGCCCAGGAGAAAACCGATGCCCGGGCCACCCGGTTGCTGAATAATTTTGCGGGCGATCTGCAACTGAGCGAAAATTACAGGCTGCAGTTTACCGTGGTAGACGATAGTTTGGTCAATGCGTTTGCCGTACCGGGCGGTCATATCGTGGTGTATAAAGGCATTCTTCAGAAAATGCAGCAGCCCGAGGAACTGGTGGCCCTGCTGGGGCATGAATCCACGCATATCAATGAACGCCACAGCCTGCGCAGTATTCTGCGCCAGATGACGGGCGGTATGATGCTGTCGCTGGTATTCGGCGATTTCGGTTCTATTGGCGGCGCCATTGCCGACAAGGCCGACCTGTTGCAGGGCCTCTCGTATTCGCGACGGCTGGAAGAAGAGGCCGATCAGCAAGGTATGCAGCGCATGGTCGATAACGGCGTGGACCCCCGAGGCATGGCCATGCTGATGGATCGCCTGCAGGAGGCAGAGCAGGAGCAGCGGCTGCCGGGTTTTCTGAGCACCCATCCGGTAACGGCCGACAGGAAAGCCGCGGCGCTTCGTTTTGCCGGTAAGCATTCCGTGCAGCAGCCCATGCCGCCACAGCTGCTGGCCGACTGGCAGGCGCTGAAGACCGAAGCGGATGATTAACCTACCTTTGCGGCGATGAATGAATTTGAAGAAGGCAAAGTGTTGCTGATCGACAAGCCGCTGGAATGGACCTCGTTCGACGTGGTGCGCAAAATACGCAACCAGATCAGGATCAAAAAAGTGGGACATGCCGGCACGCTCGATCCGCTGGCCACCGGCCTGCTGATCGTATGCACGGGCAGATACACCAAGAAGATCAATGAGTATATGGCGCAGGAAAAGGAATATACCGGCACCATTACGCTGGGTGCGGTAACACCCACTTACGACCTCGAGTCGGCGCCTGAGCAGTTCAAACCCTTCGAGCAGCTAACGGAAACGGATATCCGCAATGTTATTACCAGGTTCACCGGGCCCATACAGCAGGTGCCGCCGGCGCATTCCGCCATCAAGGTGGACGGTAAACGCGTGTATGAGCTCGCGCGAAAGGGTAAGGAAGTGAAGCTGGAGCCGCGCCCGGTGACCATTTATGCATTCGACATTACACGCCTCGCGCTGCCCGACATCGATTTTCGCGTGGTATGTTCAACGGGCACGTATATACGCAGCCTGGCCAATGATCTGGGGGCGGCCCTGGGCACGGGCGGCTATCTCAGCGCCCTGCGCCGCACGCGGATCGGCGACTTTCATGTTTCGGCCGCCGTGGCGCCCGGCGCAGTGGTTAGAACGGATAGTTAATGCCGAGCTGGAATTGTCCTTTCAGCAGGTTCAGTTGTCCCTTGAACAGGCCTGCATCATGGAACCATCCGTTGCCGAATTCGGCAAACTGCGGGTTTTTGATCTTATAGGCCCAGTCGAACCTTATCAGGAAATAATTGAAATCAAAACGAAGGCTGGTGCCGGCATCGACAGCAATATCGCGGTACAGCTTGTTCAGCCTGAATACGGCGTCGTCGAGCTCCGGGTTACCCATATTGTTCCTGTACCAGATATTGCCTATATCAGCGAAGAGGGCACTTTTCACCTTGAAGCCGAAAATAGTGGCGACGTCGAAGCGGTATTCTGCGTTTGCCTCGAGCTGGACGTCGGCGAAGCGATCGATATTGTTTCGCGTGCTGTCCCCCGAAAAATACGTGGAAGAGCCCGGTCCCAGTTGCCTGATCTGCCAGCCACGCATGCTGTTGGGGCCGCCCGCGTAAAAGGCCTTGAAGAAAGGCAGGGTCTGCTCTTTAACGATGTGGGCGCCGGTAGTGTCTTTCTGGTTGCCATACGGGTACCCGTAACCGCCGAACAGGCGAAAGGCCCAGGCGCTTTTGCGCTGCGAGGTCAGGTACCTGAAATCGACCGTGGGCTTGATAAACCGGTACAACTGCCAGTTGACGTCGATGCTTTTGACCAGGCCGAACAGCGCTCCGCTTTCATCGAGCCGGCCCCGTACACTGAATATCCGGTTGTTTCTTTTCCACGAAGTCTGCATGACGAGGTTCTGGCTGATGATCAGCCCGTCGGTAAAAATATTCCGCAGGTTGGGAATGGCTTCGAACTGCTCGCGCAGCCAGGGTGTTTCCTGGAGCTTTAGGTATTCGATGTTAAGCGGGCTATAGGTCCAGTTACGGTTCTTTTTGTTGAGCCAGTCGTATGCAATCGACACGTTGGCGGTTTGCGTGGCATAGTAGCTTCGCCGGTCGGTATAACCCAGGGCGCCCGTCAAAAAAGTGCGGGCCCGGGGCAGCGTTCTTTCGGCCTTTATAGGGAAGGGCGTCACGAATTTGGGAATGGTATAGGTCTGGCTGAGGTTGGCCAGGAAGGTCTGGAACAGGTAGCTTCCGTTGCCCAATTCCACCCCGAACCGGAGGTTTGTATTCGAGGAGATCGACTGGCGCGCCACATTGCGGTTCTGTATGCTGCCCGAGATACCCAGCCCGAACAGGTAGCTGGGGGCGGCGCCGGCCGTAATGATACCCGTGCCGTTCAGGTCTGACTGGTTCCAGCTTACTTCAAAATCATACCCCAGGCCATATTTGCGCGCCATATACATTTTGATATTGGCATCGACAATGCCTGCGCTGTCGTGCGGTACCAGCTCGATGCCTACCTGCTTCCAGGCGGTCATCTGGTTGAAGGTGTTGGAAGTCATGTTGACGTCCTGCTCGCGGTAGAGTGAGCCGGGTTTGATCTTGTTGTTCCGTAGCAGGAAGCCGGGTTTGAACGACCGGCCGTAACGATGGATCTCCACACGCCCGCGCCGCAGGGTGTCGGGCGCCGGCAGGCTCGTATCGGGTATGAGCGGCTGATCGGGGTAAATGCTGACTTTGCCGAAATGGAACTGTCGCAGGTGGTCGGAATTTTCGGAGCCGCGTTGCCTGAACCGTACATCGATGCGCGGATCTTCCCTTCTTTTTTGCATCTCTTCCATCAAAATTGCCCGTTCGAAAGGGTCAAGGCCGGGGTCGAGCAGTCCCGCTACCAGGGTGTCGACCTCGGCATATATGTCTTCGCGGGTTAAGCGCAGGTACCCGTTGTCGCGGTAAATTGCCAGCAGCCGGTTTATTTCATCGGCCACCTTTTCTTTGGTATAAGCGGTTCCTGTTTTCAGCATGCTGGCGTTTTTGTTCGCCAGCGCCAGCGCCTGCAGGGTGCTGTCGCGGAAATTATAGGTCACCGAATCGAGCGTCATCACTTTCCCCGTGGTGACCGTAAAGTTAACGGTCACACGCTGTTGGTTTTTTTCCGGAACCACGGCCAGCGAGCTGTCCCAGCTTACCTGTCCGTACATATAACCGTTCGCTTTCAGGAGATCGTTGATGTAAATGATCGATTTGCTGACATTGGCCGTATCGAAAACAGGCGGATTATTCAGGGTTTGCCGTACAAAGGCCTTCTGTACCCAGCGCGCCTGCAGGCTGTCGTCGACCTGGTTGAGCAGCTTTGTTCTGAGGTCGGTGCGCTCCGACTGCGACAGCCGGGTATTGAGCCGGATGTTTGTCTGGTAAACAAAGGGTTTACCGGTGGGATAATTTTTAATAACCTTGCATCCGGTAACCAGCCAGCAGGTACACAAACAAAAACAGATCGCCAGCAGGGATCTGTAGGTTCGGCCGGCCGGCAATATGGGATCTGGTCGCAGCAAAAAATGCAAGTGATGATTACAAAAAAACAGGTCAAATATATCCAAAGTTTAAGCCAGAAAAAACTAAGAGACAGTGAAAAGCAATTTGTTGCCGAAGGACCGAAGATTGTGGACGAGCTGCTGGCCATTGGCCGCACCCCACCCGTCGCGATTTATGCCACTGAAACCTGGATGAACCGCACCGCGGTTGCAGGGCTGCCGGTGCAGCCGGTAACAGATGATGAGCTGCAGCGGTTGTCCTTTTTGCCGGCGCCCAACCAGGTGCTGGCCATTTTCGGGCAGCCCGTCGCCGATTTGCCTGCCGGCCCCTGGCAACTGGTGCTCGACGGCATCCAGGACCCCGGCAACCTCGGTACGCTGGTACGCATTGCCGACTGGTTCGGTATCTCGAAGATCGTTTGCAGTGCAGATACCGCCGACGTATATGCGCCGAAAGTGGTGCAGAGCTCCATGGCCAGCATTGCCCGGGTATCGGTGCTGTACACCGACCTGGAGAGCTATATAAAAGAGCAGGGCGACCTTTCGGTGATCGGTGCTGTGCTCGGCGGGCAGCCGTTGTCGTCGCTGGAGGTGCGCCTCCCCGCAGCCCTGGTCATCGGCAACGAGTCGAAAGGGATCAGGCCCGGTTTGCTGCCGCTGCTTACCGGTACGGTTACGATTCCCCGTATCGGACAGGCGGAATCATTGAATGCCGCCGTGGCCACGGGCATATTGTTGTCGCACCTGGTGCGGTAAATTTTTCCCGTCAGTGCTAGCTGAAGGTAATGGCTTTAACGGGCTGCACTTTTTTCACGATCAGGCTGGGAATGAGCAGCACCAGCAGGCAGATAATGAAGGTGCCGACATTGACGGCAATGATCTGCCAGGGAATGAGCTGCACTTCGGCCTTGTCGATATAATACATGTCTTCCGGCAGTTTGAGCAGTCCCCATTTCTTTTGCACGGCGATCAGCGCAAAAGCGAGGGTATTGCCCAACAGGATGCCAGCCAGCGTTATCACCGCGCCGTGGTAGAGAAATATTTTGCGGATGTCTTTGTTGTAGGCGCCCAGCGCTTTCAGCACACCGACCATACGGGTGCGTTCCAGCACCAGGATAATGAGACAGGTAACCAGGTTGAGCACCGCCACGATGATTAAGATGACCAGTGTAATCACGATGGTGCGGTCTTGCAG
>JBDHYM010000172.1:0-6931 GCA_039811405.1 Flavihumibacter sp.
AGCGTTTAATTGTTTTACAAAAATGTTTTGAAACATGGTGTTTTCCCGATGGTTTTATTCGGGGCGGCAAAGGTACGGAATATTATGAAAAAACAGCGGTATGCGAGGGGTAACTGCCCCAATATTGACCGGCCGGCGGCAGTGAAGGGTTGCGATCTGCCAATTCCCGTAGCCCGCCCGAACCGGTAATTGACTAATATAGCCTCTTGATTCACACGAACATATGAAAAAAATATTACCCCTGCTCTCGGGCGCGCTCGCCTTCGCCGCCCTGCAGAGCTGCAGCAACAACCAGGCGGCCGGCCACCAACCCATCGATACGGTGCTGGGCATCGATTCGTCCATCAAACCGGGCGACAACTTTTTCATGTATGTAAACGGGAAATGGTACGACACCGCTTCCATTCCGGTTACCCAGGCAGGCGTGGGCTCCTATAGTTTCATGAACTACCCGCAGCGCCAGCGGCTCGAGACTATTCTCGACAGTGTATCGAAAGCCGAAAACAAACCAGGCAGCATTGAACAGCAACTGGGCGATTTCTTTGCCTCGGGCATGGACACGGTTACCATCGAAAAACGTGGCTATACGCCGGTACAGCCGGTGCTCGACAAAATCGACGCCATCAAAGACATCCCCTCGCTGATGCAGGTGGTGGCCGAGCAGCAAAAAGAAAACGATGGGTCGATCATGGGGATCAATGTTGGCCCCGACGACAAAAACAGCAAAATAAACATCGTTCATTTTGCACAAACCGGCCTGGGGCTACCCGACCGCGATTACTATTTCAAAAACGATGCGCCTTCCCTTGCCGTGCAGGCAGCGTATAAAAAATTCATCGCTACTTTGTTTGAGCTGACGGGTGCCGATGCCGCCACCGCAGCGAAGAATACCGACGCTGTTTACAACCTCGAAAAGCAACTGGCCGAGTCGCATAAAACCAATATCGAGCGGCGCGATGTAAAAGCCAATTACAACAAAATGGCGCTGGCCGTGCTGAATGCCAAACAACCGAATATCGGATGGAATGCCTACCTGAAAGCGTTGGGCATTACTGCCGACTCGGCCGATATCCAACAACCCGCTTATTATGAAAAGCTGAACAAATTGCTGGCATCGGTTCCCCTCAGCGACTGGAAGCTCTACCTCAAAGCCAATACGCTGGGTAACTATGCCACTGCCCTGAGCAAACCATTCTCGGATGCCGCTTTTGAATACACCAAAGTGCTGTCGGGACAATCGACCCGCAAGCCGCGGGGCGAAGAAATGGTGGAAATGATCGATCGAAATATCGGACAGGCGCTCGGGCAGCTTTACGTAAAGAAATATTTCAGCGAAGACGCCAAGAAGCGCATCAATGAGCTGGTCGATAACCTGGAGAAAGCTTTTGCCGCGCGGATCGACAAGCTCGACTGGATGAGCGACTCTACCAAGGCTGCAGCCAAAGAGAAACTGAAAGCTTTTAGCCGGAAAGTGGGTTACCCCGACAAGTGGCGCAGCTATGAAAAAGTGTCGATCGGCCGCGACACTTATTTCGAAAATATTGTCGCCGCCCGAAAAGACGGCTTCCAGTATAACACAGCTAAAATCGGAAAGCCGGTTGATAACACCGAATGGCATACTACGCCATCGACCGTTACGGCTTACAACAACCCGCCACTGAATGAGATCGTTTTCCCCGCGGGCATTTTGCAATATCCCTATTTCGACGAGTCGTCAGACGACGCCACCAACTATGGCGGTATCGGCATGGTGATAGGTCACGAAATCACGCATTCATTCGACGACCAGGGCGCGCAGTTCGATAAAGACGGGAATGTTCGCAACTGGTGGACCAAAGAAGACTATGATAAATTCAAAGCAAAAACACAACAGGTCATAGACCTCTACAGCAGCTTCACCGTGCTCGATACCGTACATGTGAAAGGCGGACTGACCGTGGGAGAAAATACAGCCGATAACGGCGGTATCGCCATTGCCTACGACGCTTTCAAGCTGACCAAACAGGGCCAGGATACTACGCGGGTGGATGGCTTCACACCCGACCAGCGGTTCTTCTTATCCATTGCACGGATCTGGCGGGTAAAAACGCGCGATGCTTTCCTGCGCAATTATGTAAATACCAATCCCCACTCACCAGCCATCTGGCGGGTAAATGGGCCACTGATGAATTTTGCGCCCTTCTACGCCGCCTTCAACGTGCAGCCCGGCGATAAAATGTATCTTCCCGAAGACCAGCGGCTGAAGATCTGGTAAATAAGAACAAGGATTTTCTTCGTTGAAAACCAGCTTTTGCAGAAAGGCTGGTTTTCAACTTTTAGGACGGAGTGAATTCGATGAGGAATGCGCTGCTATGCTTACCGCCGCGATCCATCCGCTCGTCCACGCATGCTGGAAATTAAAGCCGCCGGTAATGCCGTCCACATTCAGCACTTCGCCGCCGAAATAAAGTTCTTCGTGCAAACGGCTTTGCATGGTACCG
Organism: Flavihumibacter sp.; assembly: GCA_039811405.1. Taxonomy (GTDB): domain Bacteria; phylum Bacteroidota; class Bacteroidia; order Chitinophagales; family Chitinophagaceae; genus Flavihumibacter. Next base: position 2,481 of record JBDHYM010000172.1, read on the forward strand.
GGATCTATTTCGCTGAGCGATATGCCGCCTGCCGTAACAAATTCTTCCTTGAAAGTGGTCTTGCCCCGCACATCGAAAGAATGCGCGGTCAGCTGCTTGGCCAGCAGGTTCTGTTCTTTGGCCGGCAGATCGGCCCAGCGTAATTCAGGCGTAATGCCCACGGTTTCGAGCAGCCATTCCCATAACCGTTGCGGCAGCTCAAACGGATTCTTATTCCTGGTCTTCTGCGCGCCTTTCTGCTGCCGGTACTCCTGCAAAAACAGGCGAAGGCTGTTTTCATTATACGCAGGGGTCCAGTTCACCACGATATTGAAATGCCAGTTTTTCGCTGCCAGCTCACGCGCTCCCCAGGCGCTGAGACGCAATATCACCGGCCCGCTCATACCCCAGTGAGTGATCAGCAGCGGTCCGCGCTCAGCGAGCTTCAGGCCGGCGACCTTCACCTGCACATCGGGTGCTACCAGGCCCATCAAGGCTGTTACAGGATGTTTGGGCAGGTTGAACGTAAACAACGAGGGAACAGGTTTTTCTATCGTGTGCCCCAATGCCGTCAGCCAGTTGAACTGGTCTGCCTTCGGAAAGCCACCCGCCGCCACGAATACATAATCGGCCGTATAGACCGTCTTGTTTGTCTTTACGAGCCATTGCCGCTGCTGCCTGACGAGCTGCTCCACTTCCTCACTCGTACGCACTTCTACTTTGTACCGGTCGGCTTCGGCCAGCAACCCGTTGACAACAGATTCGGAGTTGTCTGTGACGGGAAACATGCGGCCATCCTCTTCCGTTTTCAACGGTATTCCTCTTTCTTCAAACCAGCGGATGCTGTCTTCAGTACCAAACCGGGCAAATGTCTTCTGTAAAAACTTCCCGCCACGCGGGTATTTCCCGACCAGCTCCCCTATCCGGAAGCAGGCGTGCGTTACATTACAACGACCACCGCCGCTGACACGTACCTTCGACAGCAGCTTGGTCGTTTTTTCCAGCACGATCACGCGAAGCGAGGTTTCCAGCCTGGCCGCATTCACTGCGCAGAAAAAACCGGCGGCGCCGCCGCCAATTACCACCAGGGTTCTGTTTGTCATGGCGCAAAGTAAATACAATCATTCCCAATAGCGGCACGGTCACTCCCACGCAAAACCCGGCAGCTCAAAATAATACACCGACCATGCCTGGTCGCCGGGCAGCTTTTTGCAATGAAAAACGAAATTTTCCCAGCTTGGTTCGGCGCCGGACCGGAGTACGGCCGACCGGCCTGTTACAACACCGGTTTGACTGTCTTCCTGTTCATCGTTCATGCGTATTTCAGCGACCTGGATTTCCAGTCGCTGGTCTTTCAATGCGTCAAAGGCAACGCTTCCCGGCTGCGGGATGCCCAGCCGGCTAGTGACGATGCCGGTAGTGCCTATATGCGACCGTATCTTCCCCAAAACCGTGCGCCGGTCAAAGACGGTGTTCATTGGCGTGATCAGCATGGCAGACAGCTGGTCGTCAAAAGACGTATGCGTTCCCCAATACCAGGTTCGCACGAGGAAACAGGCCAGGGCCCGCAGCTCAACCTGTGAATTCGGGTGATAGTCTTCGTAACGGAAGAAGTTCTGCATGCCGGTTATTTTCACAGCACTGACCTCTTCGAAAAGAAGGGTGCCGGTAATGAACCGGTAGATGGTTTCCGGCGGATAGTCACCGCAGATATGCAGGTAGATACCTCCTTTTTCCATCAGGTCGAGCAGGGCATCCAGTTCGCTGCCTACCGTTTCTGGCGGAATGTCGTCGAGGTTTTTGACAGGGGGATAATCCAGGTATTCGAGCACCGATACGATCTTGTTGCCGGCTTGTCCATCAGCCAGCGCCAGCACCTGCCGTAAAAGCTGGTTCTCGGCCTCCAGGCTGGGAAGCGGTGGTAACTCCACTTCACCCATGAACAACCACTTGAGCTGCTGCCTTAATTGCCGGTTTTCTTCTTCGGGGTTCATTCTCTCCATATCAAGTTATTTTAAACAAACTTGAAAAAACAGGAGGAGAAATAAAAGAGTGAAAAGACGGTTTTCTCTTAATAGTCAGCGCACAATGCCTGGTTGGCTTTCTCGGCGGCTTCTATTTCAGCAAACGACGACAAAACGTCTGCTTTGCCGCGACGTACGCAGACCGTGTGTTCGTAGTGAGCAGCGGGCAGGCCGTCTTTGGTCCTGACCGTCCAGCCATCGTCGTCGTACCATACTTCCTTAACGCCCATATTGATCATGGGTTCGATGGCGATGACCAGGCCATCGTTAAGCTTGGGCCCGCTGCCGCGTTTCCCGTAGTTGGGTACCTGCGGATCTTCGTGCAGCTTACGGCCCAGCCCATGCCCTACCAGCTCACGTACTACGCCGTATTTGTGCTTGCGTTCGGCATGGTCCTGCACGGCAAATGATATATCGCCCACGCGATTGCCGGCAACGGCTTTTTCAACACCCAGTTGCAGTGCGTCTTTGGTAACCCGCATCAGTTTCTTCACCTCGTCGCTCACATCACCGATCGCGAATGTATAAGCGCTGTCGCCGTGATAGCCATTTTTGAATACGCCTACATCGACCGAAACCAGGTCGCCGTTCTGCAGCTTACGGTCATTGGGGAAACCATGCACCACGGCGTCGTTCACGCTGATGCAGCAGGTAAAAGGGAATCCCTTATAGTTTTTGAAAGAGGGCGTAGCGCCGTGATCCAGTATAAATTGCTCTGCAAATGCATCTACTTCGAGGGTGCTGATACCGGGCCTGAGCATTTCCGCTATAGCCGTCAGGGTTTTGCTGACCAGCAGGGCGCTTTCGCGCATTATCTCTACTTCTGAACTCGTTTTATAATGGATCATCTTGAAAAGATCAAACATATTTTGAATTAACCGCGCCGGGTATGCGCAGAAGCGGCAAAGTTACGAAGCGCGGGGGGCTTTTTCTCACAGGGCGGTTTTTTTGTTTCTCACAGATGAAGGTGATTTGGCTCACGCCAGGTGCGGCTTGGTTCACGCCAGAAGTAGCTTGGTTCACGCAAAGACCGCAAAGGAGCCAAGACGCAAAGGAATTATACCCGTCGGGAATACCGTACGTTCTTTACCCGACGGGTATTGCGGACAGGAATACCAACGGGTGTTTTTGTCGGGTGTTTTGCGACTCCTTTTTTATCCTTCAAATCAATTGCTGCTATGCCGGCAAGCTGCATCCCATTCCTTTGCGTCTTGGCTCCTTTGCGGTCTTTGCGTGAACCAAGCTACTTCTGGCGTGAACCAAGCCGCACCTGGCGTGAGCCAAATCACCTTCATCTGTGAGAAACAAAAAAGCGGGCGATCAATCACCCGCTTTCATATCGTTCATTGCGCGAAACACGCAAGAGGATTCATTCAATCAACGTCGCTAAATAATCGGCGAACTGCTCATCGACGACTGCCGCCCCTGGATCCGGCCACTCTTCATCAATCCATCGTATTGCCGCATCAGCAACTGGGTTTCCACCTGCTGCAGGGTATCGAGAATAACGCCTACCATAATCAGCAGCGAGGTGCCGCCGTAGAAGGAGGCAAAACCCTGGGTAATGTTCAGGCGCTGGGCAAAGCCGGGCAGAATACCTACAATGGCCAGCAGAATAGCGCCGGGCAGGGTAATACGATCCATCACCGTACCGATATAATCGGCGGTGGGCTGGCCGGGTTTTACACCGGGAATAAAGCCGTTATTGCGTTTCAGGTCTTCGGCGATCTGTTTGGGGTTAAAGATCAGCGCGGTATACAGGAACGTGAACGCAACCACGATCACGCTGTAGATCACCATGTGCCAGGCGTCGCGCGGATCGGAAAATATCTTGGCGATACCTTGTCCCGATTCAAAGCTGGTATAAGAAAACAGCGTGGGCAGGAACATGATGGCCTGGGCAAAGATGATCGGCATTACCCCGGCGCCATTTACCTTCAGGGGAAGGAACTGGCGGGCGCCACCGAACTGCTTGTTACCGATGATCTGCTTGGCATATTGAACAGGCACCTTGCGAACGCCCTGCACCAGTACGATCAGGCCCATGGTGATGGCGATCAGCACAGCGATCTCAATCAGGAACAGCAGGAGACCACCACCGCCGCGGTTGCTTTTAGCCGCCCATTCCTGGATGGCCGATTGCGGCAGACGGGCAAGGATACCCACCATGATAATAAGCGAGGTACCGTTACCCAGCCCTTTGTCCGTGATCTTTTCACCCAGCCACATAACGAACAGCGTTCCGGCTGTCAGGATAATGGTGGTGGACAACCAGAAGAAAGGTGCGTAGTTGTCGATCAGTGCCGATCCGTTCACCTGCTTGATATAGGCTACATAGGCGCCTGCCTGTACCACCGTTACCAATACGGTGAGATAGCGGGTCCACTGGTTGATCTTTTTGCGGCCGCTCTCGCCTTCTTTCTGTATTTTCTGCATGCGCGGAACCAG
>JBDHYM010000173.1:0-6659 GCA_039811405.1 Flavihumibacter sp.
GCAGTCTATGCCGTTTTGCTTCAGCTCATTCAATATCAGTTCGGCGGACTCCAGATCGGTGAACTTCTGAAACGTCACATATTCATTGCGCATAGTAATGGTTTAACAGCAGTGCCGCTACCTGTGTCAAGATACAAAGCAAACCGCAAGGCCTGCTCCTCATCCCCAATAAAAAACCGCTCCTGGACGGGGAGCGGTTAAATCTTTTGAACGGGACGATTTCTACTGAACTTCAATGGATCTTGGACAGGACAATGATTTTTCTGCGTGGATTTCTACGGTTTTCAAAAGATCGGATCATCGGCTTTCAAAGGATGGGGATCATCGGTTTTCGAGGGATAGGATTTCGTTCGTTTGACAATACAAAGATGGCCCATATCCCCCGCCGGAGAGAATCTCTTCGATTAACTGTCGCAAACAGTCGATTTTCGGACGATTTTGCCGGTTAAAGGCAGGTTGCTTCTCGTTTATACTGCTCTCGGTACCCTCCCTGCTGCTGTATGATACCTATTGCCCTGCAAGTCCTCTGCCTTGCGCCCTTTGCTTCTTTGCGCTCTTTGCGTGAACCGAAAAGCCCCGCACCCGCACCAAGGCATCATTTCACCGCAAACCGCAGCACTTCCCACACCACACTCTCCTTCTCGTCTGCGTCCAGCCGTTTGCTTACCAGGAACAATGTATGCATGCCGCCGTCAATGACCGGCTCCAGGGCGATCACCGGCGCACGGTTGGCGTCGTTTACCCGCGTCTCGCCGATCTGCCGCCCCGTGGGCGAATCAAGCCGCAACTCGAGTGAATATCCCGATTCGAGCCGTCCCTTCCAGCGGAAAGCAGTGCTGATGGATCTAATACCCGTCAGGTCAAAGGACCCGAGCTCTTTTGATGCCGCTGCCGGCAGCTCCCAGTTTATCACCATTCGGGGCGATGCCAGGCTAACCATCGCATCGGCGCTTAGCGGCTTTACGTTAACGGCGCCTTTGTCGGTATAAGTAACCGACAGCACCAGTTGAGTGCCCTTCTGCGCCTCTTCCGCCGAAGGGATAATGGCGCCTTCGGGCAGCATCGATTTCTTACCATTGCCCTTATTGGCAAGTGACCTGATCCAGTTCACCATCAGCCGGGCATCGTCTTCTTTCAGGGCAGGATGCGCCGCCATCGCCACTTCGCCCCATACGCCGCCGCCACCCTTGATGATCTTGTTCACCAGGTATTCCGTAGCGTCGGCCCGGGTCTTGTACTTCAAGGCAACGGCGGTGTACGCCGGGCCAATGCTCTTCTCCGCTTCCTTGTGGCAGCTCTTGCAATCCAGGCTGCCTACCAGGCTCCTGCCCATCTGCAAGCTGCTCACCTGCTGGTGGCCCAGGCTGGAGCCGGCTTTGTCGATACCCTGCTGGTACGCGGCCGATACGTACAGCCCTTCTGTAACAGCCGCGGTTTTTCCCGCACCCGTCATGGTCTTCAGGCCGGGCTCATCGGGATCGGACAGTGAGATATCATAAGCCACCGGCATGCCGGGGAAATAAAAGCTCTTGTTGCCGCTGATGCTTATATCAAGCAGGGGATTGCTGTTACCCGCTACCACCATTACCGGCAGCGTGCTTGCCGTCAGCTTTTCTTCGCTGCTAACGGTGACCGATACCTGAAAATCGCCGCCGCGCTTATACGTGTGGGTTATGACAGGCTGATCGTTGTCGAGCTTCGTGCCGTCGCCCAGGTCCCAGTGATAAGCCAGCTTTTTTCCTTCGGGATCTTTGGCCGTTACGCTTGCCTTTATGGTTAAAGGAAGGGGACCTGATATTTTGTCGATGGTCAGCGCGTCCACTCGTGGCGGACGGTTGCCGCCGTTATAATCGATCCGCGCCAGCCCGGCATCGGGGTTCTTCGAGAACCAGCCGCTGCCGTATTCAAGCAGGTACAGCCGCCCGTCGGGACCAACTTCCATATCAATGATATTATTGAACCGCTCCTTGTCCATAAACGGCTCCATATACGAGAAGTCGCCGTTCTGCTCCATCGTCACCACCTTGATCCAGTTGCGGATCCAGTCGTAAATGAACAGCTTGCCGTTGTAATAATCGGGCAGGCGGGTGCTGTCGGGGAACATATCTGTATAATACACGGGACCGGCCATCGCATTGCGGCCACCGCTTTTCACCGAAGGAAAATCGGGCGATGCATCATAGGGATACCAGATGAATGCAGGCTGCGCCTGTGGCAGGTCTTTGATGCCGGTATTGTTCCGCGAAGCATTATACACTTTATTGGGATTGAAGGCCGGGCCCGGTATGCCGGTGGCGTAATCGTACTGGTGATACGCATAGTTGTTGCCTACAAAAAAGGGCCAGCCGAAATTACCGGGGCGCCGGGCCTGGTTCACTTCATCATAACCACGCGGCCCGCGGGTCAGCAGACTGTCGTTATTGGCGTCGGGACCAACCTCACCCCAGTACAGCCACCCGTTCTTCTTATCAACCGAAATGCGGTAGGGGTTACGGTTGCCTTGTATATAGATCTCGGGGCGGGTACCCGGCTTGTTTTTCGGGTACAGGTTACCGTCAGGAATGGAGTAGGTGCCCGCATCGTTTACACGTATCCGTAAGATCTTGCCGCGCAGGTCGTTCGCATTTCCCGACGAACGGCGGGCATCGTACTGCTCATGGCCCGGACGGTCGTCGAGCGGCGCAAATCCATAGCTGCCGAACCGTTGTTTCGGCTCATCGAAAGGCGTGCTGTTGTCGCCGGTAGATACGAACAAAAGCCCGTCTTTATCAAAGGCAATCGATCCGCCCGTATGGCAACAGATTTCGCGCTGGCTGTAAAACTGGAGTATCACTTCTTCGGTATCCACGTTCAGCGAGTCGTTCTCAAACTTAAACCGCGACAACCGGTTGACCGACGTGTCTGCCGGGCTGTAAAAAATATATACCAGGTGGTTTTTTGCAAAATTGGGATCGGCCTGCAGGCCCAGCAGCCCTTCTTCCGCGTTGGCTTTTCCCGAACGGGTCTTGAAATAGACATCGAGAAAACCCACCTGCCTCGCCTGGTGGCTGCCATTCTTCACCAGCATGATCTCCCCGCGGCGCTGCGCCACCAGGATGTCAAGGTTGGGCAGTATGGTCATTTCGGTGGGCTCAAAGAATTGACCGCTGATCAACTGGGTTTTCGTGAACCGGTCTTCATCGGGCACATTGAGTGTGCGCACGCGGCTATAATCGAGCGGGTCGCCGTCGCCCATGGCGTATTGAATACCCCCCAGCAGGTGCTGCAGGTACAATGGGTCTTTATAGGTTTCTTCGGTATGCCCCATACCGGTGTAAAAGGCGCGGCCGCCGTCATACTCGTGGTACCAGCTCATGGGATGAGCATTGCCGTTTTTGCCGCCCTTATAGGTGCTTTCGTCAACCGTAATCAGCCACTTGATGTCTTTCGATATTTTCCGGAAGTTGTAGATTTCATCGGTACGCATCCAGGGATTCGGTAAGCCTGCAGTGGCGGGGTGACTGTTATCGATGATCTTGTAGCTCGCCTTCTGATGTTCTTCGGGATGATCGAGAAAATAGGCGCCCACCAGCTTGCCGTACCAGTTCCAGTCGTATTCGGTGTCGGCGGCCGAATGCACGCCCACAAAACCGCCGCCCGCCTGTATAAAACGTTCAAATGCGTTTTGCTGCGACTGGTTCAGTGCATCGCCGGTCGTATTGAGAAAAACCACGGCCGTATAATGCCGCAGGCTGTCGTCGGTAAAATAGGAGGCATCGGAAGTAGTGTCAACCGCAAAATCATTGTCGGCGCCCAGTTGCCAGATGGCTTTCTGGCCGACGCCGATCGACTCGTGATGCCAGGCCGCCGTTTTGCTGAATACCAGCACGCGGGGCGGCTTCTTGTTGAAATTGCAGGCAGAAAAGCCAATCGCTAAAAAAAGCAGGGCAATCAGTGAATAGATACGCATGATATATGGATAAGCGGGTATTTGTTATAAGAAGCTGATGCCGACCGATCCGTCTTTTTCATCTTTTAGCATAACGCCCAGTTTCTGCAACTGATTGCGTATTTTATCGCTGGTGGCAAAATCTTTCCGGCCCTTCGCCTCTTTGCGGATATCGATCAGCAACTGCAGCACCGCATCGAGCCGGCTGTTATCGCCGCCGTCCGCCTGTTCGCGCTGCAGGCCGAATACATCTTCAATATAGGTTTTAAAGGTAGCCTGTAGCTGCAGCAGGGTGTCGCTTCCAATGGCATTGGCCGCATATCTTTTTTCACGCAGGCTGTTGATCACCGGCACCAGCTCAAACATATCGGCCAGGGCTTTGGCCGTATTGAAATCATCGTTCATGTGTTCTTCGATCAGCGCCATCGTCTGCACCACTTTTTCGTCGAGCGCCTTGTCTGCCGCCGCGCCGCCCGGGTGTTGCAGGTGCTGCAAATGCTCATAGGCTTCCCAGAGCCGGCGCAGGCCTTTCTGCGCGGCCTGCAGGGCTTCATTGCTGAAGTCGAGCGTGCTGCGGTAATGGGTCTGCAAAATAAAGAAGCGTATGGTCATAGGATGGTAAGCCTGCGTCAGCAACGGATGATCGCCCGAAAACATTTCGGTCAGTTTGATCTGGTTGTTGTAGCTCTTACCCATCTTCTTGCCGTTGATGGTGATCATGTTGTTGTGCAACCAATACTTTACGGGCTGATGATGGTTGCAGATGGTGCTCTGCGCGATCTCGCTTTCGTGGTGGGGGAACATCAGGTCCATGCCGCCACCGTGTATGTCAAATTCCTTACCGAGGTACTTGGTGGCCATGGCCGAGCACTCGATGTGCCAGCCCGGAAAACCTTCGCCCCAGGGCGATTGCCAGCGCATGATGTGTTCGGGTGGCGCGGCCTTCCACAACGCAAAATCCTGTTTGGCATGTTTCTCTTCCTGCCCGTCGAGCAGGCGGGTGGTCTCCAGCAGGTCGTCGATAATGCGGCCGCTGAGCTTTCCATAAGGATAGTGTTCTGCGTATTTCACCACATCGAAATACACCGATCCGTTCACTTCATAGGCATAACCGGCGTCGATGATCTGTTTGATCATTTCTATTTGCTCTACGATATGCCCCGTAGCGGTGGGCTCGATGCTGGGGTCGAGGTTATTGAACTGGCGCATGGCCCAGTGGAACAGGTTGCTGTATTTCGTAACCAGCTCCATCGGCTCCAGCTTTTCGAGGTGTGCCTTGCTGGCGATCTTGTCTTCCGCTTCACGCCCTTCTTCTTCAAAATGGCCCGCATCGGTGATATTGCGTACGTACCGCACTTTGTATCCCTGGTGCATGAGATAGCGGTAGACAACATCAAAAGTGATAAAGGGCCTCGCATGGCCCAGGTGGCTTTCGCCGCTCACGGTTGGGCCGCACACATACATGCCCACGTGGCCGGGGGTGAGGGGTGTGAACACTTCTTTCTGCCTGCTATAACTGTTATAAACCTTCAGAGATGACATAGTATGCAAAAATAGCGGGATTGCGGACTATTTATCACCGGGCAGAAAAAGATCTGCGATCACGGGATAATGGTCAGACAACCGGTGATGGGGCGTGCGCACCTGCGCCACCGTAAAGCGGGGGTCGGTGAAAATATAATCGATGCGCAAGGTAGGGCTGATATAGCTGAACGTGCGGCCCACACCGAAGCCTTTGCGGGCCCAGGCATCTTTACGGTCGCCGCGGATGTGGTGGTACACATAACTGTTGGGCACGTCGTTGAAATCGGCGCAGATAATGACGGGATACGCGCTGGTATCGAGGGCCTGCCGGATCTTTGCCGCCTGCTGCTGCCGGAACACATATGCCTGGCGGAATTTTTTAAAGATACCCTTGGACTCATCGATGCGCACCTCTTTCCGGGCCTTCATCTCCTCTACCGATTCAAGTTCTTTTTTGCCCAGCAGCAGGCTCTGCAGGTGGGTGGTGAACACCCGGATGGTCTGCCCTTTCACCTCGATATCGGCATAGGCATAACTCTCGTTGGCTTTGAGAGACTGCGGCCCGCCGAATTTGTACCGCACCGTGCGGATGATCGGGAATTTCGAGAAGATGGCGATGCCATGCTCATACAGGCTGTCGCGCCGCCGGTGATCCATCGCATACATATAGTATTTGAATCCCAGCGTATCCCTGAAGTAGCGGATATTCGGCTGCAGCCATTTGCTGTTATGCGTTTCCAGGAATTCCTGCATGCAGATGATATCGGGGTTCTGCTCCCTGATATAATCGAGCATTTGTTTTCGCTTGGATTCGCGCGAGCCGGGAGGATGGTTCATTTCGTCAAAACGCGCCACATTCCATTGCATCACACGAAGGCTGCCATCTATTTTGGCGGTCTGGCTGGGAGCAAATGGGTGCAGGGCGAAAAAAGCCGTGAGCGGACGCCAGCCGACCAGTATGGAAGCCAGGGGCAGCAGGAACCAGCGCGACCGCACAACGATCCAGAATAGCAGCATGACCAGGATGGCGGAGCACAGGATGCCGAACCCCACACCCAGAATGCCTACCCACCAGCGCCGTCCGGGTTCCAGCCACCAGGCTGAGCAGGCGAGCAGGAAAAGACCCGATACCAGCACCGTTGCCAGAATGCAGATTCGCTTCGTAAAAACGCGAAAAAACGATGCCATTACATGAATTTACAAATCA
>JBDHYM010000174.1:0-6549 GCA_039811405.1 Flavihumibacter sp.
AGGGTCAGCTTGCCGCGCCGTTGTTTGGCATATTGAAAAGCAAGGTGCGCCACGCGTTCTATTTCAGACCGGTTATAAACACATTCGTCGGTAGCGCGGTCGCCGGTATCAGACAAGGTTTTGTGACCGAAATAAATGCCGCCTGTCAGCTCGCGGATGATCATGATATCAACTCCATCGAGCTGCGATGGCTTGAGGGCCGACAGGTGTGCGAGCGACGGGTACGATTTTACCGGTCGGATATTGGCATACAGGCCCATGGCCTTGCGCAACCGCAACAGGCCCTGTTCGGGGCGAACCGTTGTCAACGGATTGTTGTCGAATTTAGGGTGGCCTACCGCACCTACGATAGTGGCGTCTGAGGACAGGCAGGCTTCGATGGTAGCTTCGGGCAGGGGATCACCGGTCTTATCAATGGCTTCGGCGCCCATGCTCAGGTATTGGTAACGGAAGCGATGGCCGTATACACGGGCGATGGCATCCAGCACCTTGGTTCCCTGCTTGGTAACTTCCGGCCCGATGCCGTCTCCAAATATTACACTGATCTTTTTTTCCATGCTCAGGCGCTGATGGCTTTTTCGGATTGATAGGAAGAGGTTATTGCATGGCCGTTCTGCAGCTCCAGTTTATACTGAACGCAGTCGGGCAATTCGGTTTCATAATGCGTTACATAAATCAGGCTGCGACCAGGGTCTTCGCTCAACCGGTTGATGGCGGCGGTAAACGCTTTCTGCTGGCCGTCAGACAATCCCTGGCAGGGCTCATCGAGAATCAGCAATACCGGGTTCTTCACCATCGCCCGCGCCAGCAGGGCCATGCGCTGCTGGCTGGTCGACAGTTGCCAGATGGGTTGATCGGCGTCGGTGATGAGGTGGAAGGTATGCAGCCACCGGCGAACGGTTTGCTCCTGTTCAGGCGTTAAAGACCTGAACAGGCCGATGGTATCAAAAAGACCGGAAGCCACCGCCTGGAATACCGTGCTGTTGCGGTCGAAATACCATTGCAGCTCGGGAGAAACATACCCGATGTTTTGTTTGATATCCCAAATGGTTTCACCGGTTCCGCGTACCCGGTCGAACAGCACCAGGTTATTCGCATAAGCCTTGGGGTTGTCGCCGTTGATGAGACTGATCAGGGTCGATTTGCCGGAGCCATTCACGCCTTTCAGCCACCAGGCTTCGCCGGGCCGTATGGTCCAGTTGACATCGGAAAGCAACACCCGTTCCTCATAGCGGATGCTGGCGTTTGTCATTTGCACGAGGCAGTTAAGACCGGTATTTACCAACGGTAAACCGGCCGGCAGTTCGATGCGGCCATTGTCGGGTAGCTGGTAACGACCCTCTATATGCAGGATTTTATTGAAGCAGGCAGGCGCCTGCGCCTTGTCGCAGATCATGATGAACTGCATACCGGTGGCGGCCTTTTTCTCGATCAGCTCGCGGAGCAATTGCCGGCTTCGGGTATCCATCCCCGTGAACGGCTCGTCGAGTATCATGATATCGGGCTCCTGTAAAAATGCACGGATCAGTTGAAAGCGTTTGTGCTCGCCGCTTGAAAGGTGCAGCAGGGGCGAATCAAGGTGCTCTTCCATAGCGAACAGGCGCAACAGGGATTGCCACTGTTCTGCTTTGCTGCCGGTCTTCTCCAGCTCTTCGCGAACGGAGGCGGCATCATCGCTGTCGATGCTGTTGAAGCGCTGCTGGTAATAAAAGTTGTTTACGTTCGAACGATTGTTGAAATGGTAATGTTGCTGTACCCGCCGGATACGCGGCGACACGGCTTCGCCGTTGCGAAAGAAAGCCAGCGTTCCCTCATGAAAAAGCTCTTTGGTAAATGCTTTGGTCAGCAGGGTTTTACCTGATCCGGGATCGCCGGTGATCAGTAGCTGCTCTCCTGGTTCGATGGTAAATGAAACAGGACCCAGCACCTGGCGGTTGCGCCAGCGCAATGCGATTTGCTGTGCTATGATTTGGATGCCGGTCATCGATCAGGCGGTTACCGCTTTCTCCTGCTGCGCTTTGGCCAGCAGGTGCAGGTCGTCGTCGCCTACTTCTTTTTTAGTGTCGGCCACCAGGAGAAATTGTTCGTACAGCGTATCGATATCGTTGCGGGTAAAACTGTAGCCCAGCTTTTGAAAACGATAGGCGAGCGCGCTCCGGCCGCTGCGGGCGGTCAGCACGATTTTGGAGCTGTCCGCACCCACTTCTTCGGGCGCGATGATCTCATAGGTGGTTGTGTCTTTCAGGAACCCATCCTGGTGAATACCCGATGAATGGGAGAAAGCATTGGCTCCCACGATGGCTTTGTTGGGCTGCACCGGCATGCGCATGGTGTCGGCTACTTTGCGGCTCATGGGGTTGAGCTGTTTGGCATTGATGCCGGTATAGAAACCCAGGGTTTGCTGGTGCTGTTTGATTACCATCACCACTTCTTCGAGCGATGTGTTGCCGGCGCGTTCACCGAGTCCGTTGATGGTGCACTCGATCTGGCGGGCGCCGCTGATAATACCCGCGATTGAATTGGCGGTGGCCAGTCCCAGGTCATTGTGGCAGTGACAGCTCAGTACCGCTTTATCTGCATTCTTCACATTGTTAACCAGGAAAGCGATTTTTTCGCCATATTGATGCGGCAGGCAATAGCCGGTGGTATCGGGAATGTTCACCGTAGTGGCGCCGGCGGCGATAACGGCTTCCACCACACGGGCGAGGTATTCGTTATCGGTGCGGCCCGCGTCTTCGGCATAAAACTCCACATCGTCGGTGAAGTTACGGGCCCATTTCACTGCCTGAACCGCGCGCTGCAGGATGTCTTCACGATTGGAATTGAATTTGGATTTAATATGAAAGTCACTGGTGCCGATGCCGGTATGGATGCGGCGACGGGCAGCCGGTTTCAGTGCCTCGGCAGCCACTTCAATATCTTTCTGAACGGCGCGGGTGAGGCCGCACACCACTGTGGTCTTCAACAGCCGCGCGATCTCGTTCACGGCGTCAAAGTCGCCGGGAGAGGAAATGGGAAAGCCGGCTTCCAGGATATCAACGCCCAAGGCCTCGAGTTCGAGGGCCAGCTCGATCTTTTCCTTTTTGTTCAGCTTACATCCCGGAACCTGCTCGCCATCGCGGAGGGTAGTGTCAAAAATGAATATCTTCTGATCCATAAGTGTGTGCTATGTTTGTGAAAATCAGTTACCTGCCTGTCGAAATTACCATTCGGCAAAGGGCCGATAAAATCAAATTGACCCGGAAATTACACCCGTAAAATTGGGTCAAAACGGCTGAAACCCAATACAGGTAAGGATTTTAAACGGTAGTAATTACGATGCCCAACCGCTCAGTAGATACGGTATTCCAGTTGGTCAAAACCCTGGAAAAGTCGGAAAAACGGAATTTCAAGCTCTATGCCACCCGGAACTCTTCGGCAGAGAGCCTGAAAGTCATAGCGCTATTCGACGCCCTCGATAAGATGAGCGAGTACGACGAAACCATATTACTCAGGAAGACCCCCGGTATCAAAAAGCAGCAGCTCAGCAACCTGAAGGCCCATCTCTACCGCCAGATATTAAGCAGCCTGCGCCTGCTGCGCGACGATCAATCGATTGAAATTCAATTACATGAGCAGATGGGCTTTGCCAGGATATTGTACAATAAGGGCTTGTACCTGCAAAGTTTGCGGATACTTGATAAATTCAAGGAACTGGCCCGGGCGCACAATCAATCGAGCTTCCTGATGCAGGCGATTTTTTTTGAGAAAAAGATCGAAGCCCTGCACATCACCCGCTCCAGCGAGAACAGGGCCGAAACCCTGGTGGCCGAATCGGAAGAGATCAGCCGCCGCATTCAACGGATCAATGACCTTTCCAATTTATCGCTGCTGCTCTACAACTGGTATATCCGCTCGGGGCATGCGCGCAACCGCAAAGACGAGGCCGAGCTGAATGCCTTCTTCGAGCAGCACATGCCCAAAGACCCGGCAAAAAATGCCGGCTTTTATGAGCAGTTGTATATAAACATGAGCTATACCTGGTATGCATTCATCAGGCAGGACTACCTGATGTACTACCGTTATACCGCCAGGTGGGTGGAGTTGTTCCGAAAGCACCCCGAAATGATCAAGGTAGAAACCCTGCAGTACATCAAAGGATTACACAATCTGCTGAGCGCACACTTTGATTTGAAGAATGAAGAGGGTTTTCGTAAAACGCTGGCATTGCTCGACGCGGTGGAAAAAATGGACATTGTGCAGCAGAACGACAACAATCGCGTGCAGGCTTTCGTGTACGGGCAACTGGCGCGGATCAACCAGTATTTTCTCGAGGGCCGGTTCAGCGACGGACTGGAAATTATTCCCGCCCTGGAAGAAAAGATGGAAGAATACTGGCTGCAGATCGACCGCCATCGTATTCTTGTATTCTATTACAAGATCGCCTGCCTGTATTTCGGCAGCGGCGACAACGAACGGGCGATCGATTACCTGCAAAAGATCATCAACCGAAAAGCCGATCTGCGCACTGACCTGCAGTGTTATGCGCGGCTGCTCCATCTCATTGCGCACTATGAACTAGGGAATTTTGACCTGCTCGAATACCTGGTGAAATCGGTATATCGTTTTATGGCGAAAATGGGCAGCCTGAGCGTAGTGGAAGAGGAGATGTTCAGGTTTTTGCGGCATGCGTTCGGTAAGCCGCAGGCGGAAATCAAATTGGCTTTTGTAAGATTGCTGACCAAGATAAAGCCCTACGAGAACGATCCGCGCGAAACCCGCACTTTTTCCTACCTCGATGTCATCTCGTGGCTGGAGAGCAAGGTAGAAGGCGTGCCCGTGCAGGAGATTATCCGGCGCAAAAGCATTGCCAATCGCAAAAAGCGGCACCTGGAATAAAAATGGCGGGAAGCCGTCGTCCGCAAAAGCCCGGTCTATTTTCCTCCCGGCGGGCAATACGTTCTCAGGAAATCGGTAAACAGGTGCGACAGGTGAAGACTGGTGCCTTCCCCCTCGCGTAACGAATGCGTACGGTTGGGATAGCTCATCAACTGGAATTTCTTGTCATACTTCACCAGTTCGTTGATCAGCATTTCCGTGCCCTGGTAGTGTACATTATCGTCGCCGGTGCCATGTATCACCAGCAGGTTGCCCCGCAGGTTTTTTGCGTGCGTGAGCGGAGAACCCTGCCGGTAGTCTTCTGCGTTTTCCTGCGGCAGCCCCATATATCTTTCCTGGTAAATATTGTCATAGAGAAGCTGGTTGGGTACAGGCGCCATGGCGATGCCTGTTTTGTAGATATCGGGGTATTGAAACAGCAGGTTCAGCGTGGTGGAACCGCCGCCGCTCGATCCATATACCGCTACCCGTGCCGTATCGATAAACGGCCACTGCAATATCTTACGCGCCGCCATCGCCTGGTCGCGGATATTCAGTTGCCCCACTTTCCGATAAATGGATTTCCGCCAGGCAGCCCCCTTGGGCGCGGGCGTGCCGCGGCCGTCGAGGCTGATCTGAATGTAGCCGTCGCCCGGCATGTCGCCGGCATACAGCGGTGTGCCAGCGTTGTCTGCTATGTCCCGCACCGTTGCAGAAGCGGGTTCGGTATATACTTTGAAAACAACGGGGTATTTTTTATTACTGTCGAACTGCTTTGGTTTGATCATCCATCCATCCATCGTTATGCCATCGTCGGTGGTGACTTGGAACATTTCCACGGGTAACCTTCCCTGGTTCCTTGCGGGCGGCAGCTCGTTTGTTTTGATGCTGCTATGCCTGGGCAGGCTGACCCATTCTGAAAGTGCTGCATATTGGTGGTTACTGAAGCTGTGCATCGCAAAAAGTGCAGTGGGGGAGATGCTGTAGTTGTGGGTGCCCGCCTGCAGCGGGGGCGAAAGTCTTTCGGGTTTGTCCGATCCTTTCAACGAAACGCGGTAGAGATACTGCTGGGTGGCGTTGTCGGGAGAGGCCATGAAGTAGACGAAACCATTTTTCTCATCGATCGCCTTAAGGGTGATCAGGTCGTAGCTGCCCTTTGTAAGCAGCGTTTCTTTTTTACCATCGCGGCTGATGCGGTAAAGATGCCGCCAGCCGTCTTTCTCCGATACCCAGAGAAACTCCTTACCGCCATTGATCCATTCCCATCCGGTCGGATCTTCGCCCCATCTTGCTTTTATGTCTATCCAGGCATCGTCTGTTTCCTGGTAGGTTTTTTTGCAGTCGCCGGAACTGATGTCGGCCAGGAATATGATGGCCTGGTTTTGTTTGCGGTTCAGTTGTTCCAATACCAACTCGCTGCTGTTGGCTGCCCATTCCATTCGCGGAATATAGTGCTGCCGGCTATCGCCCGGCACATCCATCCACCGGGTAGTGGCTGTTGCAATGTCAACCACGCCCACGCGGCAGGGAGAAGGGTCTTCGCCGGCTTTGGGATATTCTACGGCTTTCACAAAAGAATACAGGGAATCGGTGTTGTTGATCAGCAGGAAGTTCCTGATTTTGCTTGCATCTACCTGCCAGTAGGCGATAAAACGGCTGTCGGGGCTCCAGCGGAAGCCGTCGCGGCAGCTC
>JBDHYM010000175.1:0-6509 GCA_039811405.1 Flavihumibacter sp.
ATATCATCGGCCTGTATGTAAGTATGACCGGCAATTTCCGCGTCTGCTCGCTGGAGTTGCTGAACCAGTGGGGAGAGAAGAAAGGCTACAGCCAGGCGCAGGGACAATAACAAGCTGTGTAAAGGAGCAGCAAACAATACGAACATCTTTAAAGCAGGCGCTCAGCCTGCTTTTTTCGTTTTGGCATACCCTTTTTTCAAAAGGAACTGGAGCACTTTATCGCGCTGGTCGCCCTGCACCATGATCTCTCCATCTTTGACCGCGCCCCCGGTGCCGCAAAACTGTTTTACCGTTTTGCCGAGGGTTTCCAGGTCGCCGGACCGTCCTACGAAACCGGTTACCAGGGTCACGGCTTTACCGGCGCGTTGTTTCTTATCGAGCATAACCCGCAACGGTTGCTGCGCCGGCGGCAGAGTATCGGCCGACAATTCTTCTTCCGGGTCAAATTTAAAATCGGGGTCGGTTGAATATACGAAGCCGTTGCGGTCGCTGTTTTTTCGGGTGCTCATGGATAGCTTGTTTTAATAACTGACTTATTCCTTCACGGCTTTCAGGCTCAGGTCAAGGCTGCGGGCCTGGTGAATCAGCGCGCCGATGCTGACATAATCCACGCCCGTTTCCGCATAATCGACCAGGTTGCCCAGGTGGATGCCGCCGCTGGCTTCCGTTTCAAAGCGTCCCCCGATCAGTTGCAATGCTTCCCTGATCTGTTCGGGTTTGAAATTATCAAGCATGATCCGGAATACCTTTCCCTCTCCGCATGCGATCACCGCCTTTACGTCGTCGAGATTCCGGGTTTCCACTTCGATCCGCAATGGCTTCCCGGTGCGCTGCACATACGCGTATGCTTTTTCGACAGCGGGCGCGATGCCGCCGCAATAGTCGATATGATTGTCTTTCAGCATGATCATGTCATACAGCGCAAACCGGTGGTTTACGGCCCCGCCGATGGCCACCGCTTCTTTCTCGAGCAGGCGGAAATTAGGCGTTGTTTTACGGGTATCGAGAATACGGGTATGATATCCCTTCAGCCGGTCGGTATATTGCCGGGTCAGCGTGGCGATACCGCTCATCCGCTGCATGCAATTCAGCACCAGCCGCTCGGCCATCAGGATCGTATGCACTTTCGCGGAAACCGTAAACGCCTCCTCTCCTTTCAGCATGGCGTCACCGTCTTTTTTAAATGGCGTAAACAAAACATCGGGCTCCAGGTGCCGGAATATCTTTTCGGCTACCCGCATACCTGCGAGTACACCGTCTTCTTTAATCTTCAGCACCGCTTTACCCCGTTCTTCTTCGGGAATCACGGATAAGGTGGAATGGTCGCCGTCGCCGATGTCTTCGGCCAGGGCGTTGGTAATGAGGTGATCGAGTAACTGGTCAGGATCAAACATGGTCAAATGTAAAGAAGTTTATGGTTTGTGGTGGCTGTCGCATCCTGTTTCACGCAGAGACCGCAATGATGCAAAGATCGCAAAGCAGATTAATGGAAGAAAGCAGGCATTTGCTTCCCAAAACAACTCTTTTTCAGCGTACTTTAAAGCGTCAGTTTTTTTCAAGCGCAGGCATTACAAAACGATCGATAGCCGGTGTTCGATGTTCTTTTTCCATGATAGCCTCCATGCGTTTTACGATATCCGGGTGTTGGCCGGCAATATCGTGTTCTTCCCTTATATCATTGCTCAAATCAAACAACTGGGTTTTAATAACACCTTTCATAATGTTCAGGCGCAACGCTTTCCACTTACCCATACGTACTGCCTGTTGTCCCCCGTACTCGGGATATTCGAAGTACAGATATTCATGCTGCTGTTGCTTTTTTTGTTGCCCCAGTAAGGCAGGCAGGAGGCTCAGACCATCTATATCGGGAGGCGGAGGAAGTTTTAACAACTCACAAAGCGTTGGCATAATATCAATGGTTGCGGAAACGTGATCGGATACAGACCCCGGGGTGATTTTTCCGGGCCATTGAACAATGAACGGCTCACGAATCCCTCCTTCATGCAAGAATCCCTTGCCCCAGCCGTACCCTCCTTCAAAACGCCCGGCGCTGTTGAAGAATGCAGGATCTACCCCGGCGTTGTAAGCCGGGCCGTTATCGCTGCAAAACATGATAATCGTGTTATCGTATAGTCCGTTTTTTTGTAATGCTGCTACAATCATTCCTACCTGGTCGTCTAACGTAGAGATCATGGCCGCATAGGTTGCTCTCGGGTACCGGCAGGGAAAATAGTTTCCCCCCAGGAAGGGTTTTTCGTCACCGAATTTTGCATGATAATAATCTACTTTTTCCCGGGGCGCCTGCAGCGACACATGGGGGAGCGGCGTGGGATAATAAAGAAAGAAGGGTTTGTCTCTGTTCTTATCGATAAATCGCAAAGCTGCTTTTACGAGCAGATCGGGTGCATATACTTTTTGCTGGTACACCTCGTAATTTCTTGCATCCATGGAATCAAGGTCTTTGGGAAACACCACATTCGGATCTACAATTTTATTGTCAATCGGCACACGAACCTCGTTTTCCCACAGATGCCCGTTGTAATAGGTATGGTCTTGTCGTTGGCAGATATAGCCATAAAAATAATCAAAGCCCTGGCGGTTGGGAGCGCCTTGTGTATAAGGAGCACCCAGCCCCCACTTACCCACCATCCCCGTTGTATATCCGGCCTGTTTCGCCACTTCGGCAATCGTTACAACAGAATCCGGGATCGGCCATTGCCCTTCGAGGTAAGGATTTTCTTCCATTGCTTTAAAATCCCATACCGGGCCTCTTTGCTCCCATTCGTGGTTGCCACGTATATATGCCTTGCCGGAATGTTGACCCGTCATTAAAAGATAGCGAGACGGCGCGCAAACTGCGAACGCATAGTGCTGTCTAAAACGCATACCGTTTCTTGCGATCTGGTCTATATGGGGCGTTTCAATCAGTTTTTGTCCGTAACAACCCAATTCACCATAGCCAAGATCATCTGCATAGATATACACAATATTGGGAAGCTTGGTTGCTGAACGGGCAGCCTTGGGTGCAGAAGACCTCGCAACCCCCGGTTGTTGTGCAACCAAATTATTACTTAACGAAACCAAAACCACTACAACCATCAAATCACTGAAGGGCAATTTTCCGATTCGCATATGCGCTGTTTTTGAATAATATTATGGCTACTCATGTTTCTGTTTAGTTGACCCGAGTGAAGGTCAACCGTTAAACAACAACGGCTAATCAAAAGCCACTACTAATTAAAATTGCGACAAAAAAAAGCAACCTGCGCAGAACGCAAGTTGCTTTTCTATTTTATTCCCGCACGCGGCAGCCACCTCAAACCTTAAACTTCAAACCAACCACAAACCCGAAACCACAAACCCATTGTCATTCCTGCTGAAACCTCACCTCCTGCAACAACTGTTTTTCCCCCTTTTGCTTCATGAAGAGTGTGGTGCGGTAGCGGCCATTATTGGTGAGCAGCATACCGATCAGGTAATTGGCGCCACTGTTTTCGCCTTTGTGCCGAAGCTCAAAATTGGTTACGCCGCCATTGTTATTGAAGAAGTTTTTCAGGATCATTTCCGCCTGGCTGCGGCTGTAATTATCGCTCCGCTCGGGCAAGGTGATATCGATCCGGTTGTCGAAGTAACGGGAAAGCAGGCTGACATTGCCGGATTTGAGGGCAGCCAGCACCGAATCCATTTCAGCAGCCGTTTTCGTTGTAAAACCCGAGAACGTCATGCCCAGGCCCACCAGGATAGCAAACAAGAAAGCTTTCATACGTCGATATTTGATTATTGCAGACGTTTTCAACGGGGCGGCGGATTTGTTAATTTCCCTTTAAATACCCAAAACTGTGCCAAGTCGTATTTTTTCGCTATATGTAACGGAAAGCGCCCCAAATTAGCCGTAGCTTTGACTATCGAAATTTTACCAAAAGAGCGGACATGAAAAAAGCGATCCTCGTTATTATGGACGGATGGGGCCTGGGGCAGGTGCCTGCGGCCGATGCCATCCGTGCCGCCCATACCCCCTTTGTCGACAGCCTTTATACCAAATACCCGCATACCACCCTGATCACCTGCGGCGAAGCCGTGGGGTTGCCCGAAGGGCAAATGGGCAACAGCGAAGTGGGCCACCTTAACCTCGGCGCGGGCCGGGTGGTGTACCAGGAGCTGCAGCGCATCAATGTCGCCATCCGCGACGGCGCCTTCCGCGAAAACCCCGTTTTACTGAAAGCCATCCGCACCGCCCTTACCGGGGGTAAAAAGCTGCACCTGATCGGCCTCGTGAGCGACGGGGGTGTACATTCCCATACCAGCCACCTCAAAGCCATCGTCAGCCTCTGCAAGCAGGAAGGGCTCGACAACGTTTTCATACATGCCTTTACCGACGGCCGGGATACCGATCCCAAAAGCGGGCTGGGCTTCCTGACCAACCTGCAGGCCCACCTCGATCAAACCACCGGCAAAATCGCCACCGTCAGCGGCCGCTATTATGCCATGGACCGCGACAAACGCTGGGAGCGGGTAAAGCTCGCTTATGATGCCATGGTGCTGGGCAAAGGAGAAACGGCGACGAACGCCCTGGCAGCCGTGCAACACTCGTATGACAAGGCCATCACCGATGAATTCATTTTACCGACTGTTATACTCGATGCCGGCGGCGCTCCGGTGGCCACTATCGAAGACGGCGACTCGGTGATCTGCTTCAACTTCCGCACCGACCGCTGCCGTGAAATCACCCAGGTACTCAGCCAGCAGGATTTCCCCGAATTCGGCATGAAGCACCTCCGCCTGCATTATACCACCATGACCGAATACGACGCTACTTATAAAAATGTGGACGTCATCTTCGAAAACGACAACCTCAACAACACCCTCGGTGAAGTGGTGGCGGCACAGGGCGGCAAGCAGATCCGCATCGCTGAAACGGAGAAATACCCGCACGTTACCTTCTTTTTCAGCGGCGGCCGCGAAGCACCCTTCGCCGGCGAAACCCGAATACTGAAACCTTCGCCCAAAGTGGCCACCTACGACCTGCAGCCCGAAATGAGCGCCAACGACCTTACCAATGCCCTGGTGCCCGAAATAGAAAAGGAGTCTGCCGACCTCATCATACTCAATTATGCGAATACCGATATGGTGGGTCATACCGGCGTTTTCTCCGCCTGCATAAAAGCCGCCGAAACGGTCGATCACTGCGTATCAAGGGTGGTTACCGCCGCTCTCGCACACGGTTATACCGTATTTCTTACGGCCGACCATGGCAACGCCGACTATGAGATCAATGAAGACGGCAGTCCGAATACCCAGCATTCCCTCAATCCCGTTCCGCTGTTCATTATAGACGCCCATTGGAAAGGCGAAGTCTTCCCCGGCAAACTGGGTGATATCGCACCCACTATGCTGCATTTCATGGGACTTCCGATTCCGGCTGAGATGACAGGGAAAATCCTGACCGAAGCACATGCGTAAAACCCTTTTTTGGCTGATCGCCGTATTGATCGTATTACAGTTCTTCCGGCCCGACCGCAGCAATGTGTCGGCCGGCCCAAGCGCGGCCAATATCAATAATTTCGCTGCCGTGCCGGCTGATATCGACCAGTTATTGAAAACAAGCTGCTACGATTGCCACAGCAATAATACCCGCTATCCCTGGTACGCCGGGGTGCAGCCGGTAGGCTGGTGGCTCGGCAAGCATATCAGCGAGGGAAAAAAAGAACTGAACTTCGACGCCTTCGGCGATTATCCCCTCCGCCGGCGGTATCACAAGCTGGAAGAACTGGAAGACATGGTTGACCACGATGAGATGCCGCTGGCCTCCTACACACTGTTGCACAAGGCAGCCAGGCTATCCGCCGAACAAAAAAGGCAACTGGTTGCCTGGTCGGAGGCAGTGCGAAAGGAAATGGAAGAAAACTATCCGGTCGACAGCCTGAAACGGAAATAAAGGCATATATTACGTTAGCTTAAAATACTCCATGACCGAAGAGGCGCTGCTACAGGGTTGTCTGCAAAACCAGCCAACGGCTCAGAAAGTGCTGTACCAACGGTATAGCCCCAAGATGCTGTCGGTCTGTTATCGTTTTGCCCATAACCGGGAAGACGCCGAAGACATGCTGCAGGAAGGCTTTATCAAGGTGTTCGGCCAGATACATACCTACCGGGCCCAGGGCGCTTTTGAAGGATGGGTAAGGCGTATCATGGTGCATACCTGCATCAACCACCTCAAACGGAATAAGAAGTTCAACGAAAGCCTTGATATAACGCAGGCAGCCGGGCTGCAGGTCCGGGAAGAAACCGTGCCTTCCATTGTGCAGGCCAAAGAAGTGGTGGAGTGCATCCGCCTGCTGCCGGTGGGCTACCGAACGGTGCTGAACCTGTATGCCATAGAAGGGTATTCGCACAAGGAGATAGCCACGGTACTGGATATCGAAGAAAGTACCAGCCGCTCGCAATATACCCGGGCCCGGCAAATGCTGGAGGAAATACTGGTGCGGAAAAATATTATAGCGAAATCGACC
>JBDHYM010000176.1:0-6484 GCA_039811405.1 Flavihumibacter sp.
CATCTATGTAGATGAGAACTACCCCTTCATCGTTGATTAATTAATCCATTTTCAAACATGTCTGAAACAAAGAGTAAACCCGTATCGCAACCCGTAACAGTAGATGAAGCCGAACGTTTAACCGGTTTTTGGGAAGCCAACAACAAGAAGATACTGATAGCGCTGACTGCCGTAGTAGTAGTAATCGCCGCCTTTGTAGGCTATAAGGAATTCATATCGAAGCCTGCCGCCAAAAAAGCCAGTGAGGCCCTGTTCCGGGCAGAAAGCTATTTCCGCCAGGATTCCCTGCAACTGGCAGTGAACGGCGATGCCATCAATCCCGGTTTTGTAAAGATCATTGATAAATACAGCGGAACACCCGCCGCCAACCTGTCGAAGTTCTACGCAGGCGCCTGCTACCTGAAGCTGGGCGATTTTGCGAAGGCGGAAAAATACCTGAAAGATTTTTCGACCGATGCCGTGCAGGTGCGCGCCCGTGCTACCTCGCTGCTGGCCGATGCGCTGGCAGAGCAGGGCAAGAAGGAAGAAGCGGCCAAGCTTTACCTGGAAGCCGGCCGCATGTTTGAAAAAGACGATTACAATTCGCCCGATTATATTTTCCGCGCCGGCTACCTCTATGAGAGCCTGGGCAAACGCAAGGAAGCGCTGGAAGCTTATAAACTGGTGAAAGAGAAATATCCCCGCAGCGAGCGTGGTTTCGATATCGATAAGTACCTGGCGCGCCTGGGCGACGTGGAATAGTGAGACCAGCTCCGGGTGTTCTGCTTTCTGCCGGGTGTGACATTCTGGTTCACGCAACGATCGCAAAGACGCAAAGACGCAAAGGATATGATGTGCAAGTTTTAGTACACTGTCCAAATTTTAATACAAAACCTGATTTGCGTTTGCTACCCTTTGCGTCTTTGCTTCTTTGCGTGAACCCAAAAAGCTTGCATCACCCGCACCTAATAACGCACATCAACCCAATAAAAAACGAGCCGCTCCGACAATGTCATCCACCCACGTTTCTCCCTTGTCATCTCCCGGCGGGCCGCTACCGGAAAACACCCGCCTTGTAATTATAAAAACAGAATGGAATGCGGCTGTGGTTGATGCGCTTGAAACCGGCTGCCGCCGGGTGCTGGCAGGCAACCACATACAACAGGTGGAGACCATCGTGGTGCCGGGTGCCGTGGAAATACCTTTTGCCATCAAAGCATACTGGGATGCGCACCGCGACCATCGTGCCCGCCCGCATGCATTTATCGCCTTCGGCTGCGTGGTGCGCGGAGATACACCGCATTTCGAGTATGTTTGCCAGGCGGTAACCCAGGGCATCAGCAACCTTAACCTGCAGCTGCCGGTACCCGTCATCTTCGGCGTATTGACCGTAAACACGAACGAGCAGGCGCAGGAGCGGGTCGGCGGCACACACGGGCATAAGGGAGAAGAAGCAGCCGTTACTGCTTTGAAAATGATTTCGCTTCAACTTCAATTCAACCAGCTTTGATCGTTCAGCTTTTCATCCCCTGCTTTGTTGACCAGTTGTACCCCGATACGGCATTCAATATGATCAAAGTGCTGGAGAAGCTGGGCTGTACGGTCGATTATGATCCCGGGCAAACCTGCTGCGGACAACCGGCATTCAATGCAGGATTCTGGGAAGAAAGCAAACCGGTTTGCGAAAAGTTCATCCGCGAAAACAGGGGCAGCGATGCGCCGGTGGTGGCGCCCTCGGCTTCGTGCACCGGCTTTATCCGGAATTATTATCCCAAGCTGTTCGCGAACTCTTCCCTGCACAATGATGTGCGCGACCTTGGCGCCCGGTCGTTCGAGTTTTCCGATTTCCTGGTGAATGTATTGAAGGTGGAGAAGCTGGGTGCGAAGCTGCCCATCAGGGCCACCTACCACGACTCTTGCGCCGGCCTGCGTGAATGCCACATCAAACAGGAGCCAAGGCAATTGCTTGAAGCGGTTGAAGGACTCGAACTGGTGGAGATGAACGACGTGGAAACCTGCTGCGGTTTTGGCGGTACCTTTGCCATCAAGTACGAATCGATTTCCGTTGCCATGGGCGAACAGAAAGTACAGAATGCCCTGGCGACCGGCGCCGAAGCCATCATATCGACCGATCTTTCCTGCCTCATGCACCTGGAAGGTTATATCAGGAAGAACAACCTTCCCCTCAAAACCATGCATATTGCCGATGTGCTGGCCAGCGGCTGGTAACCGGCAGCGGGCTTTTCAGTAATTTGCGCTAACAATACATTTGCTATGGCATACTGGCTCGTTAAATCGGAACCCGATGTATATCCCTGGGAACAACTGGTGGCGGAAAAATCAACATCCTGGACGGGCGTACGTAATTATGCTGCCCGCAATCACCTGCGCGCCATGAAAAAGGGCGATGAAGTGCTGTATTATCACAGCAACCAGGGAACAGAAATTGTGGGCATCGCCGAAGTGCTGAAAGAAGCTTATCCCGACCCGACTGCGGAAGGTGATACATGGTCAACTGTCGACATCAAAGCGGTTCGTCTGTTGAAAAAGCCGGTTACACTCGCTGCCATCAAAGAAGAGCCATCGTTGAAAGAGATGGCGCTGGTTCGGTTGGGCCGGCTCAGCGTGCAACCCGTTACCGATAAAGAGTGGAAGAAAGTGATGCAAATGGCCGGCGAGAAAAAATAGTCATGGCAAGAAAGAAACTGGTGGTGCTGACGGGCGCCGGCATCAGCGCCGAAAGCGGCCTGAAAACTTTTCGCGACAGCAACGGCTTGTGGGAGGGTTACAACGTGGAAGAGGTAGCCACCCCGCGCGCCTGGATTCGCAACCCCGACCTGGTACTCCGCTTTTACAATGAACGCCGGCGGTCGGTACTGAACGCCTTGCCCAACCGGGCGCATACCATCCTGGCCGATCTTGAAAAAGAGTTTGAGGTGATCATCATCACCCAGAACATCGACGACCTGCATGAACGTGCCGGCTCAACGAACATTGTTCATTTGCACGGCGAGATACTGAGCCGCAGAAGCGAAACCGACGGCCGGTTGCGATCACGCATAGAAACCGATATGCTGCCCGGCGAACTGGCGCCCGATGGCGCCCGCTGGCGGCCAGACATCGTTTGGTTTGAAGAACCCGTACCGGCCATAGCGGCGGCCGTTCAACTGGTGCGGAAAGCCGATCTCTTCGTGGTGGTGGGCACATCCTTGCAGGTGTACCCGGCCGCAGGCCTAGTTGATGAGGTTCCCGCAGGGGTACCGGTGTTTTTGGTCGACCGTAAAATGCCTGTATTGTCAGCCAGGGTCACTACCATTATCAAACCGGCTACCGAGGGCATGCCCGAACTGGCGGAATTGCTGCGGCGCGACCATATTTAAAAGATCGCTAACAAGTTGTTTAACTTCATTGCTTTCTATTTGCAGCATGAAATATATTGGTACTGCCTGTTTGCTGTTGCTGACCGTAGTTGCCCGGGCACAATGGCCGCCCGCTTTGCAATTGCTGAAGAACCACCTGCACGAGAAGCAGTACAACGACAGCGGCACCACACTGCACCCGCTGTATGACAAAACCGGTTTCAATTACCTGCAGCCGCTCTACAAACCGCTGCTTACGCTACCATCTGACGGACGGAAACATGCCGACGCCGGTTTTCAAACCGCGGCGCCTGCTTTTTGTTTTGCCGGCGACCATGCTACGGCCATCCGGCTTGCTTCCGCGTACTACGATTCTTTGCCGCCCGCCGCGTATCGCGATATAGACCGGTATATCGACACCCTGCGGCGCGTTACCCTGCTGCCGGCCAAAGCACTTATTCTGCAAAAAGCAGCGGCCCGCCGCGTAGTAATGATCAACGGCTCGCCCGCCTATGCGCAGCAGCAGGCTTTCGCCCTGTCGTTGCTTGAGGGGCTATACGGGCTGGGCTACCGCTACCTGGCCATGGAATCGCTGAACAGCCGGGCAGACAGGAACACGCATAGCCTCGACCTGCGTACGGGTTACCAGGTGGCCGAACCTGTGGCGGGGGAACTGGTGCGGAAAGCGCTGCAACTGGGGTTCACGCTGGTGGCGTATGAAGACAGCAGCGGCCGGCATACCGGGTCGGGGCGTGATGCCATCCAGGCGGCTACGCTGGCCGGCCTGTTCAAATACGACAGCATGGCAAAGCTGTTGGTGATTGCCAGCGGCGCCCATATCAGCGAAAAAACAGTAGGAGCGGGATATACTCCCATGGCCCTGTTCTTTAAGCGTTTTACCAGCATCGATCCGCTGACCATCGATCAAACGGAGATGGGAGAGGGAAGTGCGTTTGAGTATGGCCGTTACTTCTACCAGCGCTGGCAGGCAAGGAATAAATTCGATTCGGCCGTGATCGCCTCGGCCGCCGGCGCGCCCGTCAGCCTGCTCGACAACGACCTGTATGACCTGCAGGTGATCCATCCGCCAACGACCTGGAAAAACCGCCGGCCGGCCTGGTTGTCGTTCGAAGGCAAACGGCGCCTGTATGCGGTTAAGCCCACGGAGAAAAAATTGTTTCTCGCCCAGGCCTATTACCTCGATGAGACCCGCGAAAAGAACCTGCAGGTGCTGGTGCCGGCCGATCAAACCTATATAGCCGATGAAGACGGTTATTACTGGCTGTACCTTTTTCCCGGTAAATACAAGCTGGTCATGCGCGATGCCGATTATACCCTTCTTACAGAAAAGGAAATTGAGGTGGGCTGATCATTCGAAGAGATCGATCTCGCCCAGGTCGCTCACCTGGTCGTCGGTCAGTTTGATTTCATGGAACACCTGGTCTTTATAAGGTGCGATGGCGTCGATCCAGATGCCGTATTCCCCCGGTTTTACCGCTACCTGGAAATGGCTGCCCAGTCTTTTTACCGGTACCGTATCGCCGTTTTGAATCAGCCAGGCTTTGCGAAAGGCTTTGATCGGGTGAACCTCACCCTTAATATTGCAAACAGCTCTTTTTTTGGAGGCTTCCAATAATACGACCGTAACCACGGTGCCGAGCAGCACCCACGCTGACTTGTTCATAAACATTCCTTTGATTGTGTGTATCGGTCGGGCTTCGGGGACAGAATACCCAATTGCCATGCCAAACCATGGTATTAGGGCAAACTTAAGTACTGGAGCCTTGGTTCAGGGGTCGGTGCCCTGGCTCAGATGCAGGCGTTTTTGTTTAGGAGCGCGCTTTTTTGTTTCACGCAAAGAACGCAAAGGAGCAAGGACCGCAACGGGGAAACGTTGTGTTAAATATAATTTCCGATAACGCTGTGTACTTATAATTTCGACAATGCTGCGCAAAATAACTTGGCGTCTTTGCTCCTTTGCGTTCTTTGCGTGAAACAAAAAGCCGGCATCTCCATCCCAAATCAATGAACGGGCTCACTGCTGCGGAAGCCGTTTACAGAAATGATCCGCGTTTGTACCGCCACACCTTTATCGGTCGACGGTGCCTGTACCAAACGCGAAGCGCCCGCGGGCAGATAGGGAATGTGCAGGGTTTCGGCATCGACAATGGCTTTGTCGTTTGCCAGGTAATCCACCTGCAGAACGATGTCGCGCAGCACGGTGTTCCCGCTGTTGCCGACGGTTACCTGCAGGTCGGTTATTCCACCGAAAATACCGGTTCCGTATTCGTTGGTTTGTACAGTGATGTCTTTTTTCAAAACGGCAAATTCAAGCGGTGTAACCGCGATCATATTGCCGGGCGTGCTGGTGCTGGCTGCATAGGAGGCCAGGTTGCCGGCTGCATGGCTGTCTTCCACCGAACTGCGTTCGGCAGCGCGCGGTCTTCCCAGTAAATAAATACCCCCGGCAAGCAGTAACAGCACTACAGCGCCGGCTGCATAGGGCCTGTATGAACGTTGCTGGCGGGGCCGGGGCCAGTCGATATGTAATTTCTCTTCCACCTGCCAGCCATTGTGCGCTACAGCTACCGATTCGCTGAAAGCCGGTGCTTCGCCGGCGGGTGCTATTATTTCTTTTCGGGTGGCTGCACCGCCGGGCAAAATCACTGAAACAAATCTTTTTTGGGGGCTTTTTTCCACGTTTTTTTGGGGTGCTTCAACAGTTGCTGTAGCAGGGAGCGGGTGGTACAGGTCGTCGGTAACAGGCGGGGCATAGGCTTTGAGCTCTTCATATTCGCTCGGGTATTTCCAGGCAGCACTTTTACCATCGACCCAGATAAGGTCATAGGCTTTCAGGGGAAGCGCGATGAGATCGTCGAGGGAATAGGGACCGGTTTCCCTGTTGTTCCGCAACAAGCGATATTGTAACATTCCGTCCGTTTTTAGTTGTTCCCGGGGGCCGTCCAAAACCCTTTTCCGGCAGGTCTAAATGTAAACAAAAATCGATTCTGCACGTGGAAAATTTGGGGTAAAAAGACCGCTTCAATCCGCGTTTTGCGCCTGAAAAATGGTAAATTTGCCCACTTTCTATTAGGGAATGGTTAAAAAGAAGAAATGGAAGAAAATCTGACGCCATCAGAAACGAA
>JBDHYM010000177.1:0-6411 GCA_039811405.1 Flavihumibacter sp.
ACTGGAATAAATACCTGGGTGAAGCCATTGCGCAATACGTGGTGGAAAGAAAAATGGGCGATGCCTATGTTCCCATCGGCCAGGTGGAAGCAAAAGACATGCAGTCGGCCGCTGCCTTCAGCTTCAATGACACGCAGCACGACAATAAAACACAGCAATACCGGGTGCGGGCCGTCTCGCTGAGCGGAAAATCACTGTACTCGAATGCCGTTACGCTCAACAGAACCGCCATGGGCAACCTGAAAGTGTATCCCAACCCCGTGGCCGACCAGGTGCATATCGTGGTGCCGGCAAACGGAGCGGGCAGGTATAAGCTGGTGTTATATACGGCCGGCGGGCAACAGGTATATGTGACTGATAGAACTGTGCAGGCGGGCGAGCGGATCGACATACGGCGCCAGCCGTCGATGAAAACCGGCCTCTACCTGCTGCGCATCATCCGCCTGGAGAAAGGAGAAGAAACAGTAGTTAAGCTGCTGTTCGAATAAGACGGGCCATCGCCTAAACAAGAAAAGGATGCAGGAAGCATATCGACCGTCGCTGCGGGAGATATCCTTCCGGCATCCTTTGACAATACAGCTTCGCTTTCGCAGCGAAACATTATCCTTTACGGGAAAAGAATTGCCGAATTACTTATAGCCAACCATGCCCGAAGAGGCATTGCACCCGCCTTTGGAAGAGGTGCAGGCGCTGAATCCCACTGCCAGCAGCAGGGCGAGGCACAGGGTGATGAGGGTAGTTTTCATGTTTTCTGTTTGGTTAGGAGTAACAAATTAATGTACCCACGGGGGTACTGTCGTACAAATATGTAAATAATTACCTTAAATTAAAAGCGAAGCGCCGCCTTTCTGCTATCCAAGGCCATTATAACCGTACATTTGCGTTCGGCCGGTGGCCGATCTGATATAGTATAGCATGGCATTAATTTTACAGAAACCGCTGGCTTTCATAGACTTAGAAACTACGGGCACCAATCTGGGCAGCGACCGTATCGTGGAGATCGCGATTGTTAAAATTAACCGCGACCATACCCGCCAGGTGAAGAGAAAACTGATCAATCCCGAAATGCCCATCCCGGCTTCGTCGTCGGAGATTCACGGCATTACCGATGAAATGGTCAGGGATGCACCCGTTTTCCGCCAGGTAGCCAATGAGCTGAAGCAGTTTCTGGATAACTGCGATTTGGGTGGCTATAACTCCAACCGCTTTGACATCCCCCTGCTGGTGGAAGAATTCCTTCGCACCGGTATTGAGTTTGATATGAGCAACCGGAAGCTGGTCGACGTGCAGCGCATCTTTCACCTGATGGAGCAGCGTACCCTCAGCGCGGCCTATAAATTTTATTGCAATAAAGCCCTCGATGGCGCGCACAGTGCTGAAATAGATGCAACGGCTACCTGGGAAGTGCTGGCGGCCCAACTGGAAAGATACCCGCAATTGGGTGATACCGTCGATACGATCGTGAAATTCACAGGCGAAGAGCAACTGGTTGATTTTGCCCGCCGCTTCGTTATGGTGAACGGAGTGGAAACCTTCAACTTTGGCAAGCACAAAGGACGGCCCGTGGCGGATGTGCTGAAAGCCGAACCGCAGTATTACGATTGGATGATGAAGGGCGATTTTCCCCTGCACACCAAGCAGAAGCTAACGGAGATACTCAACCGGACCCTGCTTAGAAAGCTTTGATTACAACGGCAGCTACTTGGAAAAGCTAGTGATCATACCGACCTATAATGAGAAGGAAAACATTGAGCCCATTCTCCGGGCCATTTTTTCCCTTCAGCAGGATTTTCATGTACTGGTGATCGACGACGGCTCGCCCGATGGCACCGCAGCCATTGTGCGCGGGCTGCAGCACGAATACCCGGCCTCGCTGTTCCTGGAACAGCGTACCGGCAAGCTGGGGCTCGGCACCGCCTATATACACGGTTTCAAATGGGCCATAGCGCGCAGCTATCGTTTTATTTTTGAAATGGACGCCGATTTTTCGCACAACCCCAACGACCTGCAGCGTTTGTACGCCGCCTGCAAAAACGATGGCGCCGACGTAGCTATCGGCTCCCGGTGGGTGCGGGGCGGCGGTACGGTGAACTGGCCCCGCGATCGCATCGCCCTTTCCAAAGGGGGCAGCCTTTATACCCGCCTGATCACCTGGATGCCGGTGCGCGATACCACGGCGGGATTCGTCTGTTACCGCCGCGGCGTGCTGGAAGCGATCAACCTCGATGCCATCCGCTTTCTCGGTTATGCATTCCAGATAGAAATGAAATTCGCTTCCTGGAAGCTGGGTTTCCGGATCGTGGAAGTACCTATTGTATTTGAAGACCGCAAATACGGCATCTCTAAAATGCACAAAGGCATTGTAAAAGAAGGCGTGCTGGGTGTACTGAAGCTGCGGTGGGAAAGCATCTTCAAAGACTACCGCGCCCGTATCAAAAATACAGAAGGAGAAGAAGCCGCCGCATGAAAGCCGCTTTTCTAAAACTGCATATGGCAGTGTTCCTGGCCGGCTTTACCGGCATATTGGGCCGCCTCATTACATTAAACGAAGGGCTGCTGGTGTGGTACCGGCTGCTGATCAGCGCTGTTACTTTTTGGATATTGTTCAGCTGGCAGGGAAAGCTGCAGAAGATTCCGCCTGCCACCATCGCCCGTATATTCGGCATCGGCGCCATTGCCGCCCTGCACTGGGTATGCTTTTATGGCTCCATCAAGTATTCGAATGTCTCCGTGGGACTGGTCTGTTTTTCGGCCGTTGGTTTTTTTACAGCCATTTTGGAGCCGCTTATTTTACGTCGCCGGTTCGTATGGAGTGAATTGATGCTGGGCCTGCTGGTAATGGCGGGCATCTACCTGATTTTTCAATTTGACCCGCAATACAAGCAGGGCATTGTGATCGGTATGGTTTCGTCGCTGCTCGGCGCCACTTTTCCCATACTGAACCGCCAGGTGCTGAAAACAGTTTCCGTTGAAACCCTCAATACGTACGAGCTCACCGGCGGGTTTCTGGTGCTTAGTATTTTGCTGCCGGTGTACCTGCATTATTTCCCGGCGAAGCAGTTGTTGCCCGGCTGGCAGAACCTTGGCTGGCTTTTATTTCTTTCCTGGGCCTGCTCGGTATGGGCTTTCCAGCTGGTAGGCTTCGCCCTGAAACATATTTCTGCCTTTACCGTGAACCTGACCTATAACCTCGAGCCGGTATATGGAATTCTACTGGCCTTTATCGTATTCGGCGAGAACAGAAACCTCAAATGGAATTTTTATATTGGGTTTTGTTTGATTTTGCTGGCTGTGTTATTGCAGATGTACCGGGTTCGTCGCAGCAGCCTGCGCTAAATATATACATATGAAAATCCTGATTCGCTTACTGGCATTGTGGTTGCTGACTGTTGCCGGTACCGGCCTTGCCCAGGCGCAGAAGAAGCCCTTAACGCACCAGTCGTACGACGAATGGCAAAGCATCGGCCAGAAAATAATCAGTGCCGATGGAAAATACATTGCCTGGGTTGTGAATCTGCAGGAAGGCGATGGCTGGCTGGAGGTACAGGCGGTGAACCGGCAATGGAAAAAGATCATTCCGCGGGGCGCCATGCCCTCCTTCACCGACGATGGCCGTTTTTTGGTTTGCCATATCAAGCCACTGTTCAAAGAAACCCGCGAGGCAAAAATCCGGAAGAAAACACCGGCCGAAATGCCTAAAGATTCATTGGCGATATGTGTGCTGGGGCAGGACAGCCTGCGCAAAATAGCATCGGTAAAATCGTATAAGATACCGGGAGAAGGCAATAGCGCCTGGCTGGCCTGGCTGATGGAAAAGCAGGCGCCGGCTCCTGTGGCAATACCCGACTCTGCCGCCCGCCTGCAAAAGTTGCTGGCCGATGCCGACAGCCTGGTGAAGGTGGCCGACAGTATTCGCGGTAAGGTGGCGTTGGCAAGAAAAGCCGGGCTGGAGACATTGAAGCCTGCCACGGTCCCGAAAGCCGAAGCATCCAAAAAAGACGAGAAAGAAGGCACCGATCTCGTATTGCTCAATATGGCCAGTGGTGTTGAAAAACGCTTCGGCGCAGTGACCGATTATGCCTTTAACAAGAAGGCCGGCGTGCTGGTGGTTGCAACCACCAACCGCCTGCTCTGGCACGATCTGCAACGGAATGCGGCTGATACGGTAATGAAGCAGTTCAACGAAGTGAAAGGCATCACCCTGGCCGACGACGCCAGCCGCCTGGTGTTTTACGCCGAAAGAGACAGCAGCGCGAAATCCCTGCACAAGTATTATAAGCTATGGCAATACCAGCCGGGACCGGATTCGGCAACCATACTGCTGGCAGCGGCGCCCGCGATGGCGCGCGGAAAGAAAACGGTATTGTCGGCTGAAACCAGTCCCTGGTTCAGCAAAAACAACCAGCGTGTATTTTTTGGCGCTGCCGCCGAATGGCCTGTAAAAGATACCGGCCTGGTACCCTTTGAAACAGCGGGGCTTGATCTCTGGAGTTCTACCGACGACTACCTGCAGCCGCAGCAACTGGTAACCCTGAACCAGGAAAAATCGGCGAGCTGGCTGGGTTATATAGAGCTGGCCGGCCGGCGTTTGCAGATGCTGGGCAACGATAGTTGCGAATCGGTGCGGGTGGCCGGCAGGGGAGATGGCGCCGCGGCCATCGGCATCTCTACGAAGGCTTACCGCATTCGCCAGCAGTGGACGCAAGACGGCATGCACGACCTCTATGCAATCGATGTGCAAAGCGGTATGCGCAAGCTGGTGGCAAAGGGCGTGAAGAGAGGATACGACCAGTTGTCGCCCGGCGGCAGGTATGTTTGCTGGTATGACGCCGGTACCAGGCATTGGAAGGTATATGACATCGCTTCCGCAAAAACTTCGGTGCTGACAAAAGGCATTACCGTGCCCCTGTACGACGAAGAAGACGATCATCCCGACGATCCGCCGGCGCATGGCTTTATGGGCTGGCTGGAAGGCGACGAGGCGGCGTTTATATATGACCGTTATGATGTCTGGCAGACGGACCCCTCCGGTAACAAACCCCCTGTTTGCCTTAGCGGCGGCGAGGGCCGTAAAAATAAAACCGCCATCCGTTATAACCGGCTTGACCCCGAGACGGATTATATAAAAAAAGGAGACTGGCTCTTATTCGACCTCTTCGATTACAAGGAAAAAGGCGCTAACTGGATGAGCTATCAGGAAGGCAGTCCGTTCCGCCTGGATATGGCTTCCCTGGAGGGCGCCGTGTATACAGCGCCGGTGAAAGCCCGCAGGTCGGATGAATTTATCTATCTGAAGCAAACGCCTTCGACCAGTGATCTCTATGCCGGAATAGTGGAGCAGGCGGCCGACAAGGCGGGCAACCGGCCCTATTCGGCGCTGAATCCGCAGCAGGCGGGGTATAACTGGTTTACGGTTGAGCTGAAGCGCTGGAAGACCCTTGCGGGAGAAACCAATGAAGGCCTGCTGTACAAACCGGAGAATTTCGATGGTTCGAAGAAGTACCCGGTGATATTGTATTTCTATGAAAGAGATGCGGACACCCGTTACCGTTATATCGAGCCCATGCCCGTGCGCGCGTCGGTGAATATTGCCTACTATACCAGCAACGGCTATATCGTTTTTGATCCTGATATCAAATACAAAACCGGCCAGCCCGGCGAAGATGCATACAATGCCGTGGTAGGCGCCGCCAGGTGGCTGCAGAAGCAACCGTGGATCGACAGTACGAAAATGGGTATACAGGGGCATAGCTGGGGCGGTTACCAGGTTGCTTACCTCGTAACGCGCACCAATATGTTTGCCGCTGCCGAATCGGGCGCGCCGGTCAGCAATATGACCAGCGCCTATGGCGGCATTCGCTGGGGCACGGGTATCAGCCGGCAGTTCCAGTATGAGAAAACGCAGAGCCGGCTGGGTAAGACTTTATGGGAAGACCAGCAGCGTTACCTCAAAAACTCGCCGCTGTTCCGCGCCGACAAGATCAATACACCGTTGTTGATCCTGCACAATGATAAAGACGACGCGGTTCCCTGGTACCAGGGCATTGAGCTGTTCTCTGCCATGAAACGGCTGGGTAAAACCGCCTGGCTCGTGAATTACAACGATGAGCCCCACGGTATAACGGAGAGGCGCAACCGAAAAGACTGGACCATCCGTATGTCGCAGTTCTTCGACCATTACCTCAAAGGCAAGCCGGCGCCGCGGTGGATGACCGAAGGCATTCCTGCGCGTGACAAAGGCGTAAGCTGGGGGCTCGACTAGCTGATATACCGCACCAGGCAGCGCTTGGCAATGGGCAGCAGCGTTTCTTCAACGGGGAAAGAGAGCGACGTGTTGATGGTGTACACCGCCGGGTTGGGCAGGTCTTTGTTTTCTTTGATCAGCCCCACTTTCATATTCTCGAAGCTGTT
>JBDHYM010000178.1:0-6376 GCA_039811405.1 Flavihumibacter sp.
GAGCTCCCTTTCGAACAGCAGGCCAACCCATACATCGACCGCGATTCCAATCTCCACTTTGAATATTTCTTTGTTCGCAAAACCATGTTCACCAAATATTCACAGGCTTTCGTGATGCTGCCCGGCGGTTTCGGTACCATGGACGAGTTCTTTGAAGTGGCTACCCTTACGCAAACCGGCAAGATGTCGGCGGTGCCGCTGATACTGGTAGGGTCAGCTTACTGGAAAGGGCTGATGGACTGGCTGAAATCGACCATGCTCACGGAAGAATATATTTCGGCTGTTGACCTCGAGCTGTTGAAAGTGGTTGATACGGCCGATGAAGTGGCTGAAGAACTTTTGCAATTTTATAGCCGTAATCCGCTCCAGCCTAATTTTTAATTGGTGTAATTTCGCCGCAAATCCAGCCAGTGGAGTTCCTTGCGCCTGTTATAGAAGAGTATGCAGAAAGGTACAGCTCGCCAGAGCCTGCGCTGCTGAGCGCCCTTGCTGTCCATACGCGATCGGTTCACCCCGAATCGCATATGCTGAGCGGTCACCTGCAGGGGCGGTTTCTTGCCCTGATCAGCCGGCTGATGCAGCCCCGCTTCGTGCTGGAGATAGGCACTTTTACCGGTTACAGTGCCATTTGCCTGGCGGAAGGCCTTGCGGCCGACGGGCAACTGCACACCATCGAACTGCGGGCGCAGGAGCAGGAAACCGCAAAGCATTATTTCCAGCAGGCAGAAAAAGCAGACCGGCTTTTCCTGCAT
Organism: Flavihumibacter sp.; assembly: GCA_039811405.1. Taxonomy (GTDB): domain Bacteria; phylum Bacteroidota; class Bacteroidia; order Chitinophagales; family Chitinophagaceae; genus Flavihumibacter. The sequence goes on from JBDHYM010000178.1 coordinate 753, forward strand.
GCCGGCGATGCCGCGGCCATCATTCCTTCGCTGCCTTTTACCTGGGACCTGGTGTTTATCGATGCCGATAAGACAGGATACCTGAACTATTACGAACTGGTGAAGCCACGGGTTCGCCGCGGCGGGCTGATCATTGCCGACAATGTTCTCTTTCACGGTAAGGTGCTGGAACAACCGGTTACCGGCAAGTCGGCCAAAGCCATCCAGGCATTTAACGACCACGTATCGAACGATAGTAGCGTGGAGCGGCTGTTGCTGCCATTGCGCGACGGACTGCTCCTGATCCAAAAAAAATAACCAATGATCCGGAAAACCATTTTTGTTTTTTTTGTTTCGCTTTGCGCCAGGGCCGTACCGGCGCAGCCCGCGGATGTTATTAATGAATACATTAATACCTACCGCATTCTGGCGATCGAAGAAATGAAACGTGCGGGCGTGCCCGCTTCCATTACCCTCGCGCAGGGTATACTCGAAACCGAGGCAGGCAGAAGCGAACTGGTGCGTAAGTCGAACAATCATTTCGGCATTAAATGCAAATCGACCTGGGCAGGCGATAAAGTCTACCACGACGACGACGAAGCGGGCGAATGCTTCAGAAGTTATGACGACCCCGCCACTTCTTACCGTGATCATTCCGACTTTCTCCGAACAGGCGCTCGTTACGCTTTTCTTTTTAATCTTTCACCCACCGATTACAAGGGCTGGGCGCACGGCCTTAAAAAAGCTGGGTATGCCACCAATATCCGCTACCCGCAGATACTGATCAGGCTGATCGAAACGTATAACCTGCAGCAATATACACTGATTGCCCTGGGTAAATTACCGCCCCTGGCCGATGCGCCGGTGCTGGTTGCCGCAGCGTTACGGAATGAACAGCCGGTGGCGCCGCCCCCGGTCAGCTATCCGGAGGGCACATTCAGCATCAATGAAACGAAAGTTTGTTTTGTACGCGGCGGCAGCTCGCTGCTGGCGGTGGCAGAGAACAACGATATAAGCCTCGCCCGTCTGCTGGAGTTCAACGATATGACGCCCGGTGAAGGCGATATTCTTATGGAAGACCAGTTGGTCTTTCTGCAACGAAAAAGAAAAACAGGCGCCGCCCTTTTTCACCAGGTGCAGCCCGAGGAGAACATGTATGATATTGCCCAGGCGGAAGGTATAAGATATGAATCCGTCCTCGAGCTGAACAATCTCCGGCCTGGCGAAGAGCCTGCCGTGGGCGAACGAATATTCCTGAAAGAAAGAAATCCGGCGAAGCCGCAACTGGCAGCGGCCGGCGTTGCGCGGGCGCGTGTGGAGATGCCCGTAATAGCCCGTAACGGTAACGCATATACGACGCATACCGTGCAGGTGCGGGAAACGCTGTTCAGCATCTGTAAAAAATACAATGTCACCGAACAGCAGCTAAAGAACTGGAACCGGCTCACCGGTACCCATCTTCGCCAGGGCCAGCAACTGATCATTTATACCAACTGATATGCAGTTAACCACGGTTATCGATAAACAATTTGAGCCCTTCCTGACAGCAGCGGAGCTGGATAAAGGCGTGGAGCGCATGGCGGGTGAGATCAGCCGCGACTATGCCGGCAAGAAGCCGCTTTTTATCGCCATACTTAACGGCTCTTTTATTTTTGCGGCCGACCTGTTCAAAAAGATCAGCATCGACGTGGAAATATGCTTTATCAAGCTGGCCTCCTACAAAGGCACCAAATCGACCGGGCAGGTTATCACGGCCATCGGGCTGGATACCGATATTCATAACCGGCATGTGATTGTGCTGGAAGATATCATTGATACCGGCCGCACCATGCACGAGTTTTTGCCGCAATTGCAGCACCAGCAGCCTGCCTCGCTCGAACTGGCCGTGCTGCTGCACAAGCCCGAAGCTGCCGTTTATCCCATCGATATCAAATACCTGGGATTCCGTATCCCGGATAAATTCGTGGTCGGCTACGGCCTTGATTATGACGGTTACGGCCGGAATATCCCCGAGTTGCTCCGGCTGCGGGAATCCTGATTTTCACCTGGCTAAGCCCTTGACAATGAAGGGCAGAATCGGTAACTTTCGGCCGGAAACCATCCCCACCTGAAAACTGTTATTGCCATAATACTGCTGGCATCGGCCCCTTTTGTGTTGCAGGCGCAGCATTTTTACCGTGGACTGATCAAGGATTCGACCGACAAGCCGCTGGCGAATGTGAAGATGTTATTTCATTCGTCCGGGTATATCTATTACTCAGGCGCTTCCGGGGGGTTCGGTATCACCACCAATAACGAAAAAGATTCAGTAACCCTTAGCTACGAAGGGTATAAAACAGAGCGGGTTTTATTTGATACCAGGCGGGAAAATGTGTTCATACTTCAGCCGGTGGCTGCCAGGCCGCTATCGAAAGAAGGCCGGCTGGCTTCGGCCATCCGGGGCCTGAGAACGGGTGAAAAAACTTCCTCTTCCGTGGGGGGCGAAACTTATAACAGCACCCGGGAAAACGAATTCATGAACGCAAAGGGATATCCCGATATCGATTTTGCGATCAATACCGATAAGGCATCGTACAGCAATATCCGCCGCTTTCTCAATATGGCCAGTACGGTGCCGCCCGATGCGGTGCGTATCGAGGAAATGCTCAATTATTTCGACCTTGAATATGAGCCGCCCGACAGCGGGCAGGATTTTAAATTGTCGTCGCGCCTCAGCAGTTGCCCCTGGAATAAGACGAACGAGCTTCTTTTCCTGAAAGCCAGCGCCCGCAAGCTGGATCTCGACAAGATACCTGCCAGCAACCTCGTTTTCCTGATCGATGTGTCGGGTTCGATGGATATGCCCAACCGGCTGCCGCTGCTGCAGTCGGCCTTCAAACTCATGGTCAATAACCTGCGGCCCATCGATACGGTATCGATCGTGGTGTATGGCGGGGCGGCAGGCATCTGGCTGCATCCCACCTCGGGCGCTGAAAAAGAGAAGATCATCCGCTCCATTGAAGAACTTAATCCCGGGGGCGCTACCGCCGGCGAGGCTGGTATACGGGTGGCCTACCGGCTTGCCGAAAGTAAGTACATCGCCCAGGGAAACAACCGTGTTATCCTGGCTACCGACGGCGATTTCAATATAGGGCAAACGTCGGAAGAAGAGCTGGAGTTCCTGATCACGGAACAGCGGCAGAAAGGCATATACCTCACCTGCCTGGGGGTGGGAATGGGAAACTATAAAGACAGCAAGCTGGAAGTGCTGGCAAAGAAAGGCAATGGCAATTTTGCCTATATCGACAATGAAAAAGAAGCGGAAAAGGTGCTGGTGAAAGAACTGACCCAAACCATGTATGCCGTTGCCGACGACGCCTTGCTGCATGTTCGCTTCCACGATGATGCGCTGAAAACATACCGGCTGATCGGTTATGATAACAAGATAGCTGCTATCCAGGATACCAGCAGCCGGCTCGAAGGCGGTGAACTGGGATCAGGTCATACATTGATGGCTGTATTTGAAGTGGAGCGAAGAGACAGCGCCATGACTGCCGTCGGTACCGGCCCGTTACTGGCCGATGTGGAGCTGGGATATAAAACCGGCAGCGATACCACCCGCAAATACTGCCGGCTGAAAATAGACACTACGGCCACGCCCTTTCATGAGCTTCCCCGGATGTACAAATTCTCTGCGGGACTGGTGTTGTTCGGCGCGCTGTTAAGGGAATCGACCTATGTCAAAGATGCGAGCTGGAACGATGTTCAACTGATCATGCAACCCCTGGTTCGCCCCGACGATTACCTGGAGCAGGAGTTTCTCGGCCTGCTCGACAAGGCAAAGAAAATATACGTCAAGCCCAAGCCCTCGCGCGGTGCACGGTTAAAGAACATCCTGCGTTAAGCAGCCGGTCGTCAGGAGAACATTTCCCGCACTTTGTCGAAAAAGCTTCTTTCGTTTTTGTCGGGATTGGGTTTGAAATTGTTCGACTCCTGCAGCTTTTCCATCATGGCTTTTTCTTCGGTGTTCAGGTGCTGGGGGGTCCATACATTGACATGGATCAACTGGTCGCCTTTTTCATAGCTGTTAACTGCCGGGAAGCCTTTGCCTTTGAGGCGGAATATCTTACCGCTCTGGGTGCCTGCGGGAACTTTGATCTTGGCCCGGCCGTCGATGGTGGGCACTTCTGCGCTGGTGCCGAAAACCGCATCGGGGAAAGTGATATAAAGATCAAATGCCACGTTCAGCCCGTCGCGCTGCAACTGCGGGTGTGCTTCTTCTTCAATAAGCACAATGAGGTCGCCGGGCGATCCGCCCCTTTCGCCTGCATTGCCTTTGCCGGTAACGCTGAGCTGCATGCCTTCCTGAACACCGGCGGGAATATCGATGGTAACGGTTTCTTCGCCATATACACGCCCTTCGCCTTTACAGCTTCCGCATTTGGCGGCGATGGTGGTGCCTTCGCCGTTACAGGTGGGGCAGGTAGTCACTGTTTGCATCTGGCCCAGGAAAGTGGAGGTCACTTTTCTTACCTGGCCCGAACCGCCGCAGGTGCTGCAGTTTTGGATGCTGGCCTTGTCTTTGGCGCCACTGCCCGAGCAGGTAGCACAGGGTACGTATTTTTTTACCTTGATGCTTTTTGAAACGCCTTTGGCGATCTCCTCGTAGTTGAGCTTCAGCTTCACGCGCAGGTTGCTGCCGCGGGTTCCGCGGGAACGCTGGCCGCCGCGGCGACCGCCGCCTCCGCCAAAGAAAGATCCGAAGATATCGTCGCCGAAAATATCACCGAACTGGCTGAAGATATCGTCCATGTTCATATTGCCGCCGCCAAAGCCACCGGCGCCCTGGCCCGATACGCCGGCGTGCCCGTAACGGTCATAACGGGAACGCTTGTCGGCATCACTCAGTATCTCATAGGCCTCAGCCGCTTCCTTGAATTTTTCTTCAGCAGCTTTATCGCCCGGGTTACGGTCGGGGTGGTATTGCATGGCCACCTTCCGGTATGCCTTTTTGATCTCCTCGCCATTAGCGGTTCTGGTCACCGACAATACTTCGTAATAATCTCTCTTCGTTGACATGCTTATTGGTTCGTTTAGGGCGCCTATTTACCTACCACCACTTTGGCAAAACGGATGATCTTATCGTTCAGGTAGTAGCCTTTTTCCACTTCGTCGATCACCTTCCCTACCAGGTCGGGCCGGGGAGCGGGAATCTCGGTAATGGCTTCGTGTTTATCGGGGTCGAAATCGGCACCAATGCTTTCCATGGCTTTGAGGCCGCGGCCCTGCAATACCGATTTCAGTTTGTTGAATATGAGCAGCAGCCCCTCGGCTTCGGGGCTGAGCTGCCCTTTTTCGAGTTGCTTTTGGGCGCGCTCGGCATCGTCGATCACTTCCAGCAATGGTATAATAACATCTTTACCAGCGGTTTGCATTAATTCCAGCCTTTCTTTGGCAGTCCTTTTCCTGAAATTGTCGAACTCGGCTACCAGGCGCAGGTACTTGTCCCGGCTCTCGGCCAGCTCCTGTTCCAGTTTCTCTTCCTCACCTTGTCCGCCTACGGGCTCTTTCAGGTGGCTGTTTCCCGGTACATCGCTGTCGGCATTGATGTCCATGTCTATGAAGTCGTTCTTGTTTTCTTCCATAATCGTACAAATTGGCAGCAA
>JBDHYM010000179.1:0-6333 GCA_039811405.1 Flavihumibacter sp.
AGGTTGAACTCTTCGTTCTCGTACACCACTTTTTTGGTGAGGCCGAAACAGTTCAGCGGTTTGCCGCGCAGGCTGAACACCGCCTGTGTTTCCACATTCCGGGCCTTGGTAATAGAGCCGCTGGCCGAGTCGCCTTCGGTAATGAAAATGGTGCTCTCACTCTGTTTTTGCAAGGCCGCCTCTTTGTCCTTACCCGTGGGCTCTTCATTATAATGATAGCGGCAGTCGCGCAGCTTTTTGTTGTGCAGGTTGGCCTTCTTGGCTCTTTCGTTGGCGAGCTTCTTGATGCCGGCCAGCTCTTTTCGCTCGCGCTCGCTTTGTTCAATGCGTTTCTTAAGCGCATCGGCGGTTGATGGGTTTTTATGCAGGTAATTGTCGAGCTCCCGGGCCAGGAACTCATAGACAAAATGCTTCATGCTCTGGCCGCCTTCTTCCACGTACTGCGAACCGAGCTTCGTTTTGGTTTGCGATTCGAATACCGGCTCGATCACCCGTACCGAAATGGCGGCCGCGATGCTGCCCCTGATATCGGCGGCATCATAGTCTTTCTTATAGAAATCGCGGATGACCTTTACAAATGCTTCGCGGAAAGCCTGCTGGTGGGTGCCGCCCTGGGTGGTGAACTGGCCGTTCACGAAGCTGGAAATCTCTTCCCCGTAATCGTTGTTATGGGTGATGGCCACCTCGATGTCGTTGCCCCTGAGGTGAATGATCGGGTACCGCAATTCGTCTTCATTGGTGCGGCGTTGCAGCAGGTCGAGCAGCCCGTTTTTACTGACGAATTTTTTCCCGTTGAAAACGATGATCAGCCCGGCGTTCAGGTAGCAGTAATTCCACAGCAGGTTCTCGATATATTCTTCCTGGAAATGAAAATTCCTGAATACGGTTTCATCGGGAACAAAACTGACCAGGGTGCCGTTGGCGCCGCTGCTGCCGGTTTCTCTGTGCTCCTTCAGCAGAACCCCTCTTTCAAATTCGGCCGTTTTTTCTTTCCCGTCGCGGAAAGCGGTTACCTTGAAATAGTTGCTCAGCGCATTCACCGCCTTGGTACCGACGCCGTTCAGTCCCACGCTTTTCTGGAATGCCTTGCTGTCGTATTTGGCGCCCGTATTGATCTTGCTCACCACATCCACCACCTTGCCCAGAGGGATACCGCGGCCGTAGTCGCGGATGGACACGGTCCGGTCTTTGATCGTAATCTCCACCTGCTTCCCGTAACCCATGGTATGCTCGTCGATACAGTTGTCGATCACTTCTTTCAGAAGTACATAGATGCCGTCGTCGGCGCTGGCGCCATCGCCCAGCTTGCCGATATACATACCCGGGCGCAGGCGGATATGTTCCCGCCAGTCGAGGCTTCTGATGGACTCTTCGGTGTACTCAAACCCTGGTTTTTGCTGCTCTGCCATACGATCATTAAAGGCTGCAAATATAGCCATTGGGAAAGCAAGAAAAGGGGCCGGTTTTTCACCGCTGTGGAAAAGCTACCTGGCTTTATATAATTGTAAATCAATGGATATTGGTTGATCTAATATTTAATATCGCAATTGACCGGTTTATAGTTTTCTGGTGTGCCGAATATTCCTATTTTTGATGTCCCGCTACGGTGCCTGTCTCGTTGACCTACTAACCTTCCAACGACTGGCTTCGGCAGCTCTACTAACCCATTGAGCGCTGATTTACAACCCGTTATTCTAACTATTTGCTGAAAAAATGTAGATGTATGTACAGTTATTCCTTATTGGAAACGAGTTGTTATTACCTGATCCAGGAAAAGATGGACGGTCCGGTTTCATTGATCAAAGTGAACATGGATTCGGATTATTGCCTGTTTATTACCCGTTTCGGCGACACGGAAACAACCGAATGGAAAAGAAGGCAGGACCCGATTTATGAAATACTCGAGTTGCTGAGCGATGAAAAGGTGAAGGAGTGGCAGAAGGCTTATTACAGCAACGAAGACGCGTTTTACGAAGACGGTGACGAATAAAATATCAACATGATAATGTATGCTGACCTATCCGCAGGCAGCTTTTACCTGCTGCGCGACCAGCCCGGCGCTTCCATTCAACTGGTGTCGGTACTGGCGCTGACCGATAAATGCACCCTGTTGCGCAGCTACGGCCGGGAAGACCATGATTTCTGGAAGAAGAACGACGACCCGGTGACCGAGCTGATCGAAGAGCTCGACTACGACAGCGCGGCGGCTATCCTCTCTGTTTATAACGAAGAAGAAGACCCCGAGGCCGGCGATGAGTCATTCTGAGCGCCCGGTTACCGACCTTGCCGTTATTGCCGCCATCGCTGCGCAGGAAGAAGCCGAAAACGAGCGGTTTACCCGCTTCCTGAAAGCGTCGGGCGGACAGATCGACGACCTGGTCATCGCCATCAATGCCGAGGTGGAACCGCAGGTGAGTTGCGTCGACTGCGGCAATTGCTGCCGCAGCCTGATCATCCACGTGGAACCGGCCGATATACCGCCGCTGGCAGAACACCTCGCTATCGACGAAACGGTTTTTGCCAGCCGGTACCTCGAGAAAGGCATGGGCGATGCCGCCGTTGTCAGCCAGGTGCCCTGCCATTTCCTGTCGGGCAATTGCTGCACGGTCTACCCGCACCGGTTCAGCGCCTGCCGCTCTTTTCCACACCTGGATGTGCCCGGCATCGCCACCCGTGCTTTTGCCCTGATGCAGCAGGTGGGCCGCTGCCCGATTGTTTTTAATGTGATAAAACTGCTCAAGTCGCGAACAGGATTTTGTTAGTTTTGGGTATGATCAACAGAATATTTCTTGCAGTAACACTGGTAATCGCCCTGGCAGGATGTGCCGGCGCCCAGGTGAAAGAGCTGGATGCGCCTGCTTTCGCGGAAAAGATAAAAACAGACGGGCAATTGCTCGATGTGCGTACCAGGGATGAGTTTGCCTCGGGGTATATCGACGGGGCGATGCAGGCCGACTGGCTCCAGCCGGCCCAGTTCAATGAGCGGACACAATACCTCGTTGGCACCAGGCCGGTGTACGTGTATTGCGCCAGCGGCGTTCGCAGCAAATCGGCCGCGGCCGCCCTCGCAAAAAAAGGATTCGAAGTGTACACCTTAAACGGCGGGCTGATTCAATGGAAAAAAGTCGGCCTGCCGCTTACCGGCGGCGATAAGAAAACAGGTATGACGACCGCCGAATACCAGCAGAAGACCAGCCAGCCGGGATATGTGCTGGTAGATGTGGGCGCCGCCTGGTGTCCGCCCTGCCGGCAAATGGCGCCCGTACTTGACTCCTTGCAGCAGGAGAAAGGCGATCATTACCGGTTTGTGCAGGTCGACGGTGGCAACGATACCGAAGTGATGCGATCGCTCGATGTTTCCGCCCTTCCCCATTTTCTGCTGTACAAAGATGGCCGTCTCGTATGGCAGCAGCAGGGGCTGGTCGACCTGGCCACTTTCAGGCGCCTCCTCGCCCAATAATCGGTAAATTGCCTGTTTCATTTCTTGATCTCACCGGCTACCATACAACAGATCCAGCACCGCATCGACATCATCGATGTGGTGGGGAGTTTCGTAAAGCTGAAAAAAAGAGGCACCAACTACCTTGGACTCTGCCCTTTTCACAACGAAAAAACGCCCAGTTTTACCGTATCGCCCAATAAGGAGATATTCAAATGCTTCGGTTGCGGAAAAAGTGGCAACACCATCTCCTTTTTGATGGAGCATGAGAAATATTCTTATGTGGAAGCGCTTCGCTGGCTCGCGAACCGGTATAATATAGAAGTGGAAGAAACCGAGGTCAGCGCCGAAGTTCGCGAGCAGCAGCAACTGGCCGACAGCCTCTATATTCTCAACCAGTTTGCCCAGAAATATTTTTCCAGCACACTCTTTGAATCAGACGAAGGCCAGGCGGTGGCCCTCAGCTACCTGGAGCAACGGGGCTTTGCATCGCCCATACTTGAAAAGTTCCAGGTCGGCTATTGCAGGGAAGAACGGAATGCATTTGTTACCGAGGCCCTCGGGAAACAGTACAACCGCGACCTGTTATTGAAATCCGGCCTTGCGGCGCTCCGCAACGAAGAGTTGGTTGACAATTACCGGGGGCGGATCATTTTCCCGATACACAATACCACCGGTAAGGTGATGGGGTTCGGCGCGCGCATCATTAAGAAAAACGACCGTGCGCCCAAATACATCAACACGCCCGAGAACGAGATCTATATAAAGAGCCGCATTCTCTATGGTATGTATTTCGCCCGGCAGGTGATCGATAAACACGACGAATGCCTGCTGGTAGAAGGTTATACCGATGTGATCAGCCTGCACCAGGCGGGCATCGAAAACGTGGTGGCCAGCGGCGGCACCTCGCTTACCACCGAGCAGATCAGGCTGATAAGAAAATACACCAACAACCTGACGATTGTATATGACGGCGACGCAGCCGGGGTGAAAGCGGCGTTGCGTGGGCTCGATATGGCCCTCGAAGAAGGGCTGCATGTAAAACTGGTGTTGATTCCCGATAAGGAAGACCCCGACAGCTATGTAAATAAAGTAGGGGCCGACGCCTTCCGCGCTTTCGTTGCCGAGAACAAAAAAGACTTTATTCTCTTTCAACTGGAAGTAGCCCTGCATGACGCCGGGAACGATAGCCAGCAAAAAGCGGCGGCGGTTAACCAGATAGCCGAGACCTTGTCGCGCATCAACAAGGCAGAAGATTTTACCCGGCAGCAGGATTACATCAGGCAGTGCGCCGCCCTGCTCAAGATTGAAGAAGCCGGGTTGAACAACCTGGTGAATAAATTCATCCGCGAGCGCATCGGTAAAATGGAAGCGAAATGGGACCCCGCTGCCGAAGGTCTTCCTGCAACCGGCGACCCCGAACAGGTGCCGGCCAGCGACGAAGGATTGCAGTTGCTGTTGAAAGACGAGCTGCAGGAAAGAGCTGCGGTGCGCGTGCTGATCGAATATGGTGCCATGGAATGGGAGGAAGGGAAAAAAGTGGCTTCTTATCTGCTGGACGAGCTGGACGATGACATGATCAGCAACCCCGACCTGCAACGCGTGCTGCACGTGTACCGGCATTGGCGCCAGGCGGGTATCGACCCCGGCGCCAGGAATTTTTTCTACCACGAAGACCAGTCGTTGTCGGCGGTGGTGGTATCGCTGCTGGAGTTTCCGTATGAGCTGAGCGCGAAATGGAAAGATAAATTTCAGATGGCGGTCGCTACACGCGAAGATGTTTACCGGCAGGATGTGAAGAACACCATCGCTTACCTGAAACTTCGCAAGATTAAAAAAATGGTGGAAGAAAACCAGGCCGACCTGCTTCGGGAGCATTCTCCCGAAGAGCAAACCACGCTGTTGCAAACCCACCAGGCATTAAAACAAATGGAAAGGGAATTGCTGAAAGAGTACGGAACGGTGATAATACGCTAGCCTTATTTTTCGGTTGGGTTCTTTTTACCGGCCAGCAGTTTTTCTACGGTTTGCTGCACGCGGCCCAGGCGCGTTTCTTCTTTCTTCGCACCGGTGATCCACACCACGTATTCTTTTTTATTGGTAAAGGAAAGCTTCGCAAAAAAATCAGCGGCTTTTTTATTTTTCTTGAGCAGCAACAATTTCTCCAGGTCTTCCGGCGCTTTCACCGTGCGGGCTTTGTGATCAACACCTTCTACCGCAGCAGGCTCTCCCCCGTTGGCCGATGCACGGATCATGCTTTTGATCTGTCCTTCTTTCTTGAACCGCAAAGCGCTCCATACCGAATCGATGGCCACCTGGCTAACGCCCTGGTAACCGGCATTCACCACTTTTTCCCAACTGCAATCCCGGTTCAGGTTACTTACAATTTTGCTGGATGATTTGGGATAGGCAATCCACAATTTAGACCTTTCGTGCAGGGCGGGCAGCACGTCGTCCAAAATACCATTTAGCTGGTTTTCATTAACGGCAAATACCAATGCAAAATCGATCCGCCTGCTTTTGAGCAAAGGCGTCACGTTTTTGGCGAAAGTCATTTTGCTGAACTGCTTCTCGATAGAGGAAGGCAGCCCCTGGATGAGCAGGTTTTTTTCTTCGTTGTATTGTAATTTCTCGAATAAACTCTGCGCCATACCTGTTATAATTTACCCAATGTTTTGATTGTAGGCAGGCAACAAAATTACAAAATACGGTGAATTAGCACGCTGTTTTTTTGCTAATTTATTTAGTTTGCAGTGTTACAATTCAGGCAGGCTTTCATTCATAGTAGGTTGACCAGGTCAAGTATAAGCGAACTGCCAGTGTAGGCGTACCATTTTTTCGGTCAGTTGGAAACTAGAGGATTTTGTTCATTATTAGCCGCTTTATCCACTAAA
>JBDHYM010000180.1:0-6321 GCA_039811405.1 Flavihumibacter sp.
AATGACCCCGCGCGCCGCGGCGTCGACATGGCGTCTTATCCTTCTGCCAGAACCGTTACGTTCGGCGTACAGGTTGGGTTTTAATGGAGACTAAAATGCAGATGACAATGAAAAAAATATTGCTATATACCATCGCCGCACTCACCGCCTGTACCGGACTGGTATCGTGTAAAAAAACGCTCGAAGAGCAGGCCTACACCTTTGTGTCGGGCGAAGACCTGGTAAAAGAAGGCGCTTATGCCGAGCTGGTGGCGGGTGCGTATAATACGCTCAGCTTTCCCTTTGAATGGGGAAACTATCACAACGTGGTGAACTTTGATGTCGATTACCAGACGGGTCCTACCTGGGCTTTCGGTGAAATCGGCGCCGGTAATTTTTACGAGAACGGCTCCATCAGGAGTTATTACCAGTCGTACTACCAGGGCATTCACCGCGCCAATTACCATTCTTACCTCATATCACAGATGTCGATACCCGAACCGGTTAAGAACAACGCCATCGGCGAGCTGAAGTTTCTGAAAGCCTGGTCTTATTTCAACCTGGTGCAAAACTTCGGCGAGGTGGTGCTGTACAAAACGTCGGTATCGGAAGGCGCGCCGCTTTATGAGCCCCGCGCTACCGTGAAAGAAGTGTATGAATACATCATCGAAGAACTGAAATATGCGGAAGGCGCCATGTATTCGACCAAGGATCCCGCCTGGAAGCCGGGTCATCCTTCGCGCGGTGCGGCCAAAGCCCTGCTCGCGAAAGTGTATTGCACCATCGGTGCGGCGTCGATGCCGGCAGGCGCCAGCGTATCGGTGATGGAAGGTGTTCCGTTTTACCTCGACGATGACGGCAACAAGGTGCGTGTGCCGTATCCCGCCAGGCAGACATTCGCCAAAGAACAGGTGGCAGGCTACGAGTCGTTCGATTCCAAAGAGTATTACCGCCTGGGCATGGAAAAAGCCAAAGAGCTGATCGATCTCGGCGACTTCGACCTGTACGCGTCGCAGGCGGAACTCTGGGCGCCCGGCAGCAAGAACGGGAAAGAATTCATCTTCACCCTGCAAACCATCGCCGGCAACGCGGCCCTGAGCAATTTCCTGGCCACCGATTACCGTGGTTATTACAATGCCAACGGCGAGCTGGTAACGGGTTATTATGTGCAGCGCGACCATTGGTACCAATTGTTCGACGATACCGACGAACGCATTACCAAAGGCGTATTACACCGTATTCCCTATACCTATGATGCGGCTACCCAGACGCTCTACTATTGTTACTATCCCGCGAAAGACAGTGTGAAAGTAAGGCTGGGCCTGGATGGGTACCAGCCGACCGACCAGTTGCGGTACGATGCGCATTTATATGGCTCCAAGCTGCTGAAGTTTAACCAGATGACTACTCCGCTCGATGGCAACCGATCCGATTTTAATTTCCCCTTCATGCGGTACGCCGAAGTGCTGCTGTTGTATGCGGAGGCCGATAACGAAGTGAATGGTGGTCCCTCCGGCCGCGCCATCGCAGAAGTGGATAAGCTCAATGCCAGGAACAAGGCCCGGTTGGCGTCGGTGCTGGATACGCAGGCGCCCTGGACCCAGGAGTCGTTCCGCTCGTACATTTTGCAGGAGCGGGTGAAAGAGTTTGCTGCTGAAGGCATCCGGCGTTTTGACCTGCTTCGCTGGGGCATTTACCTACAAACCATGAATTCCATCGGCGGCACCGATGAGAACGGTGTTATCAAGCGTCGCGAAAAACGCCATTTGCTGTTTCCGCTGCCGCAAGATGAAGTCAACACCAATCCATTTATTGAAACCAATAACCCCGGCTGGTAATTGGTATAAATTCTAACCGACCATGAAGAAGATATATTCCCTGCATCGTATTGCTGCCCTGCTGCTGGCGGTGATCATGCTTTCGCTGCCGGCCTGCAAGAAAGACGGTGTGACCGGCGGCACACCGGCGCTGACAAAAGTATCTGCTATCAAAGACCTGGCGGGTTCCATCACCACCGGTAATATGGGCGATTGGATCGCTCTCCATGGCAGCCACCTCGCAGACATCCGCGAAATAAAATTCAACGATGTGGTAGTTGACCTGGAAGAGATCTATGAGAAAGACGACGTGGTGTACCTGCAGGTGCCCGTCAAGCTGCCGCAGGAAGTGACCGATAAGATTTATGTGACTACGCCCGGCGGAGAAGTGACCTACACATTCACGGTGAACAGTCCCGACCTGGAACTGACCGGCATGTTCAATGAATACACGCCGCCCGGTGATACCATCCGCATTTATGGCAAATTCATTACGCTGTACGAGATCGACGCCTCCAATGCCGTGGTACGCTTCGGCGATATTGAAACACCGGTGATCAGTGCAACCGATAATTCCATTACCGCGCGTGTGCCGGCAGATGTGCAGCCGAATGTCAAAGTGCAGTTGAAGAGCAATAAATACGATGTAGTGGCCGAATGCCCCGGGTTTTACCAGGACAAGCAGCATGTGATCACCACTTTCGACAGCGACTATCCGTACACAAACGCTACCGGCCAGCAATGGGTGGGCGCGTGGACCAATCCCAAGCCCACTTCTGGTAAATACATTCGCTTTGAAGTGAACCAGGCTACCTACCCCGATGGCCTCGGCTGGTTTTACCTGATGGAGAACAGTTATGTGTACACGGTTGATATGATCCAGCATCCCGAGAACTACACGTTGAAGTTCGAACTCAATATGACGCAGCCCATCAAGAGTACCAATTTCTTTATCTATTATTACTGGGCAGTGGCGCCGCAACCCATCGGCAGCGACCTGTTTACCGTGCAGACTTTCGGCCGCTGGCAAACGGTGTCCATTCCCCTCGAGAAAATCATCCCGATGGGCAATACCACCACCGATACCAGTTTTTCGCTGAACTTCCGGGTGGAAAATTTTGCACCGGTGGAAACAGTAGCGATGTATTTTGACAATTTGCGTATTTATAAAAAAGGCGAATAAGAAATGATGACAGGTTTAAGGCGAATGGTATGCCTGGCGCTGATAAGTAGCTTGCCGGGTTGGTTACCGGCAAAAGAGGTTTTCATTGATCAGTTAGATGTACGACACCTCCTGCAAGATTGGGGAACGCCCGCCGTCAATAAATCGGTGGTGGGCAGCCCCCTTTCTGTAGGCGGCGTACCTTTTGCCCGCGGCATCGGCACCCATTCGATCAGCCGCTTTATGCTGAAGCTGGGCGGAAAAGCCACGCTTATCAGCGGGTATGCAGGCGCTGACGACCACAACGACTACAGCAGCGATATGGCATTCAGCATCCTGGCCGACGGTAAAACAGTGTGGAGCAGCGGCATTCTGCGGAAAGGCATGGCGGCTGCGCGTTTTTCAGTTGACCTGGCCGGGGTACAGCAGATCGTGCTGCTGGTGAGCGAAGGGGGCGATGGTATCATGTACGATCATGCCGACTGGCTGAACGTGAAGATCGAAACCAGCGGCGAGGTAGAGCCGGTATCGGTGTACCCCGCTTCTGTTCAAAAGCAGCAATATGTGCTGACGCCCAAGCCGGGTGATATACCGAGAATCAATTCACCGAAAGTATTCGGCGTACGGCCGGGCAGCCCCTTTCTGTACCAGGTAGCCGCTACCGGCAAGCAACCCATTAAATATACCGCCTATCAACTGCCCGCAGGTTTGTCGATCGATGAAAAAACCGGCCTCCTGTCGGGCGTAGTGGAAAAGCCCGGCCGTTATTACATTGTAGTGCGGGCCGACAATGATGCCGGCGGCGATTTCAGAAGGGTGCGGGTGGAGGTCGGCGATCAGATCGCCCTTACACCGCCCATGGGCTGGAACAGTTGGAACTGCTGGGGCGTGCAGGTAAACGAACAGAAGGTAAAAGATGCGGCCGATTTCATGAGCCGCGAACTCGCCAAACATGGCTGGTCGTATATCAATATCGACGATGGATGGGAAGCAGGCAGCAGAACCAAAGAAGGGGTGTTGCCCGGCAATGAAAAGTTCACCGATTTTAAATCGTTGTCGGATTACATACATGGAAAGGGTTTGAAATTCGGCATCTATTCATCGCCCGGCCCCAAAACCTGCGGCGGCTTTGTAGGCAGCTATGGGTATGAAGACATCGACGCACGCACCTGGGCCGACTGGGGCGTTGACTATCTCAAATATGATTACTGCCTGTACACCGAGATCGTTCCGAAGCCGACGGAGAACCTGATCAAAGCGCCCTATATCCGCATGAAAGAGGCCTTGCAGAAGACCGGGCGCGATATCGTCTATTGTGTCGGGTATGGCGCGCCCAATGTATGGTACTGGGGCCGCGAAGCAGGCGGTAATCAATGGCGCACCACCCGCGATATCACCGATGAATGGAACGTAGTGCAGGCCATCGGCACCTTTCAGGATGTATGCGCCAAAGTAACCGCTCCCGGTCATTACAACGACCCCGATATGCTGGTGGTAGGCAGGCTTGGCGGTGGCTGGGGCGCGCAGGTGCATGATTCGCAGCTCACCGCCGATGAGCAGTACAGCCATGTCAGCCTCTGGAGCCTTTTGTCGGCGCCGCTGCTGATCGGCTGCGATATGAATGCGATGGACGATTTTACCCTCAACCTGCTCACCAACGACGAAGTGCTGGCGGTGAACCAGGATCCCCTCGTAAAGCCCGCCGGTAAGATACTGACCGAAAACGGCCAGATATGGTACAAGGAACTGGAAGACGGCGCCGTGGCAGTGGGGCTGTTTAACATCGACCCTTATTTTATTTTGTGGGATAAATCGAAAGAAGAAGCGATCCAGCAGCAGCTCTATACGCTGAAGCTCGACCTGAAACAGATTGGACTGACCGGCGAATACAAGGTGCGCGACCTCTGGCGGCAGGCCGATATCGGTCATGCAAAAGGAAGCCTGTCGGCCAAAGTGCCGTATCATGGGGTACAGCTCCTGAAACTGACACCGGTCAACAAATAATATCGAGCATCATTAATCGCAGAACGACATGAACAGAAGACATTTTATGAAATACAGTGCGCTGGGTACCGCCTTCACTTCTTTGGCGGGGCCGCATGCATTGGCCGGCAACTCGCGTCCTGCCATTGATTTTTCCGAGATAAAGCCCATCAGCGGCTCGTGGTTTGAATTTCAGCACCTGCTGCCGGCCGAAGGCGAGTACTGGAACCCCGACCTGGCAAAATTTACCGCAGCGCAATGGAAACAACTGGTGCATGAGATCAGCGAGTTGGGTTTTCAATACCTGGTAATCCAGGAAGTAGCGTTGAATGCCAAAACCATTTACCCGTCGAAGCTGGTGCCGCAGTATAAGCTGGGTTGCGAAGACCCGCTGGAGGCGGTGCTGTCGGCCGGCGACGAAACCGGCATGAAGTTTTTCCTCGCCAACGATTTCTGGGGAGACCCCAACAAAGGTGAGTTCCTGATGACCGATCCTGCTGTAAAGAAACTGCGCAACAAGTCGATGGAAGAAATCGTGAAAAAATACGGCCATCATAGCTGCTTTTACGGCTGGTATTTCCCCAACGAATCTTACCTGATGCCTTATTTTGATGAAAAGTTCATCACGTATGTAAATGAGTGCGCGGCTATGGCAAAATCCCTGCAGCCCGCCTCGGTGAACCTTATCGCTCCCTACAATATCAAGGCGGAGAAATCTGACGATCGTTTCGTGAAGCAGCTCGAAAGAATGAACGTGGAGATCATTGCCTACCAGGACGGGGTGGGCGTGAATCATACCAAACTGGGTGAGCCTGCAAAATATTTCGAGAACCTGTACAAGGCGCATCAGAAGGCTTCACGCGCGCGCTTGTGGGCCGATATGGAAGTATTCTATTTTGAAAAAGGTACGAAAGACAACCTGCTGCCGGCTGATTTCGATACGCGCATCCTGCAGCAAATGAAAGACCTTTCGCCTTTTGTCGACAAGATATTGATCTATCAGTACATCGGCTGCTTCAACAAACCAGGCACAACAGCCTATGCGGGCCACCCCAACCAGGAATCGGTGCGGCTTTACCAGCAATATAAATCGTGGCTCGATAAAAGAGCGCGGCAAGGGCATTAACTGTAAAAGAAGCATATGCGTTACCTATCAAAAAGCCGGTGCTGGCTGCCGGTCATTATGTTTCTCGCGGCATGCAGCCAGTTGCCCGAACATGCTGGTGCGCCACCGCCTGCGAAACAGATCAGCAAGGCAACACTGCTCGATAAGATCAGGGGCGGCTGGGCCGGACAAACCATTGGCGTTACTTTCGGCTGGCCTACTGAATTTCGTTATACCGGTACGTTTATACAAGACTATGAACCCATACGTTGGAC
>JBDHYM010000181.1:0-6300 GCA_039811405.1 Flavihumibacter sp.
GCCGTAGGCGCTATCACCAGGCATGGCAAAATCATGCTGCAATATAGGCCCGAGGCTGTACATTTGAAGCATGCCCGAAGAACTGGAAATACTCTCTGTTCAGGAACAATTCGAATCGCTCATCCACCAGGAAGACAAACTGCAGATGCGTGAATTCCTGAACAACCAGAACATCAGCGACGTGGCCGAACTGGTGAACGAGAACGACGACTATGCCAGCCAGATCATCGGCAGCATGAGCACCCACCGGGCGGCCAGCGTTTTCAAGATACTGGACCTCTCCGACCAGAAAAAGATCATCCAGGAGTTGCCCCCGCTCAAAACCGCCGAGTTGCTCAATGAGCTGCCGGCCGACGACCGGACGGCTTTCCTGGAAGAGCTGCCCAGTGAAGTGGTCAAAGAGCTGATCAAGACCCTCGATCCTGAAGAACGCCGCATCACCCTCGCGCTGCTAGGCTATCCCGAAGGCAGCGTGGGCAGGCTGATGACGCCCGACTACATTGCCGTTAACGCCGACTGGACCATGACACGGGTATTACAGCACATCCGCGACAACGGAAAAGACAGCGAAACCATCGACGTGATTTATGTGGTGAATGACAAAGGCGAGTTCATCGACGACATGCGCATCCGCGAAGTGATCCTCGCCGACCCCGGCAAAAAAGTAAGCGACCTTATTGATTACCGTTATATCGCGCTGAAGGTAACCGACGACCAGGAATCGGCCAACCAGGTGTTCAAAATGAACAATCGCATGGCGCTCCCGGTGCTCGGCGATCACAATATCCTGCTGGGTATTGTCACCATCGATGACGTGCTCTGGGTAACGAACGAAGAGTTCAGCGAAGACATCCAGCGGATCGGCGGTACCGAGGCGCTCGATGAGCCGTACCTGGAAATGCCGATCTTCAAATTGTTCAAAAAGCGCATCGTCTGGATGGTGGTGCTTTTTCTGGGTGAGATGCTAACGGCAACGGCTATGGGCTATTTCGAAGACGAGATTGCGCGGGCAGTGGTACTGGCGCTGTTCGTGCCGCTGATCATCTCCAGCGGCGGTAACAGCGGCAGCCAGGCTTCGACGCTGATTATCCAAGCCATGGCATTGGGCGAAATCGGCATCGGCGACTGGTGGCGGGTGCTGCGCCGCGAAATTATTTCGGGCTTATTGCTGGGTTCGGTACTGGGGCTCATCGGTTTTTTACGGGTCGTTATATGGTCGCAGGCTTTCCCCACGGTTTATGGTCCGCATTATGTGCAGATAGCCATCACCGTTGGATGTTCGCTCGTCGGCGTGGTATTGTGGGGAACGCTCAGCGGTTCCATGCTGCCGATCATACTAAAAAGAGCAGGCGCCGATCCTGCTGTTTCATCGGCGCCTTTCGTCGCCACCCTGGTAGACGTGACAGGCCTTATCATTTATTTTTCTGTAGCCTATATTTTCCTGGAAGGAATATTATTGTGATATGAAACATACCTACACCCTGCTATTGTTACTGATCGCCGGTACGCTGACGGCGCAAACTCCCCGCCTCACGGTCGACTATATCATGCGTGATCCGAAGTGGATCGGCACTTCTCCCAGCAGTCCTTTCTGGGGCATCGACAACAGGTTGTATTTTAACTGGAACCCTGAACAAGCCGCGTCCGACTCCCTTTATTTCATCAATGCGGCCGGTAAACCGCAGAAAGCCGGCCCCGCCGAAAGAAAAGCTGCGGTCGATTATTCCGACCTCCGCTTCAACAACAGCCGCAATGCGTATGTATATGCATCGGAAGGCGATATCTGGTACCGCGACCTGAAAAAGAACGCACCGGTACGCATCACCGAAACCACCGACCGGGAATCGCAGCCCGGCTTCGCTTTCAGCGACAGCAGAGTGGTTTTCGTTCGCCAGCAAAGCATCTATGCCTGGGATATCGCTACCGGAACCCTTAGCCAGCTCACCAATATCCAGCGCGGCACCGCGCCGTCAACGGCCAAAAAAGACAATGAGCAGGAAAAGTGGCTGAAAGACGATCAACTGGCGCTGTTCGATATACTGCGCGAACGGAAACAGAAAAAGGCGCTGGCCGATTCAATGGAGAAAAAAGAAAACCCGCCCGCCCTGCGCACCATTTATACCGACGATAAAAACGCCGGCGGGTTCGGCGTCAGCAGTAATGGCCGCTTTATCAGCTATCGCCTGTCAAAACCCGCCGCCAATGCAAAATCCACTATCGTACCCGCCTATGTAACCGAATCGGGCTTTACGGAAAACATTCCCGGCCGCACCAAGGTCGGCGCACCCCTGGGCACGCAGGAGCTGTTTTTGTACGACCGCATTAAAGACACGGTGTACAGCATTCAGACAGATGTGCTGCCGGGCATTCGTGATCTGCCCGATTATGTCACCGACTATCCCGTGAAGTTCGCCGACGTCATAAAGAAGCCAGCGGTTCGTAAAGTGAATATCAGCGGCGTGTCCTGGGCGCCCCATGCTTCCTTCGCCGTGGTGGATATTCGTTCGACCGATAACAAAGACCGCTGGCTGATGCTGCTCGATTCAACGGGCAGCCTGTCGCCGGTTGACCGGCAGCACGACAACGCCTGGATCGGCGGCCCCGGCACCGGCTGGTTCGACGGTGGCAACCTGGGCTGGATCAGTGATCGCCTTTTCTGGTTCCAGTCGGAAAAAACCGGTTACTCACACCTATACATAACCGATATTACCGGCAAGGAAACAAAGGCGCTCACCAGCGGAAATTTCGAGGTCCAGTCCGTGCAGTTGTCGGCCGATAAAAAATTCTTCTACCTTACCAGCAACAAGCCGCACCCCGGTGAAAAGCATTTTTACCGGTTAGCGGTTACTGGCGGAAATATGGAACAGCTCACCAGCATGACAGGCGCCCACCAGGCAGTGCTTTCGCCCGATGAAAAAAAGCTGGCCGTTCTTTATTCATACAGCAACAAGCCCTGGGAGTTGTACCTGCAAGACAACAAGGCGGCTGCCAAAGCCATTCAACTGACCGACAAAGCCATATCGCCCGAATTCGCCGCCTATCCCTGGCGCGAGCCGGAACTGATCAGCTTCACAGCCCGCGACGGCGCCAATGTATATGCACGCCTGTACCGCCCTGCAAACCCGCACCCTACACATCCTGCCGTGATCTTTGTACACGGCGCGGGCTACCTGCAGAATGCGCATAAATGGTGGAGCAGCTATTTCCGCGAATACATGTTCCATAACCTGCTGGTGGATGCGGGTTATACCGTGCTCGATATCGACTACCGCGCCAGCGCGGGGTATGGCCGCGACTGGCGCACAGGTATCTATCGTTTTATGGGCGACAAAGACCTGAACGATAATATCGATGGCGCGAAACTGCTGGCAGACAAATACGGCGTGGATCCCAAACGCATCGGCATATATGGTGGCTCTTATGGCGGATTCATTACACTGATGGCATTGTTCACCAGCCCCGGCACTTTTGCCGCCGGTGCTGCATTAAGACCGGTAACCGACTGGGCGCACTACAACCATGGCTATACGGCCAATATTCTCAACGAGCCGGCGAACGACAGCATTGCCTATCGCCGCAGCTCACCGATCTATCATGCCGATGGGTTAAAAGATCGCCTGCTGATCTGCCACGGCATGGTCGATGTGAACGTGCATTTTGAAGACGTGGTGCGCCTGCAGCAACGCCTGATAGAACTGAAAAAAGACAACTGGGAGCTGGCTGCCTATCCCATGGAAGACCATGGCTTTGTGGAGCCCAGCAGTTGGACCGATGAGTACAAGCGGATCTTCAAGCTGTTTGAGGAAACCCTGAAATAGCTGGAGGGTTTAAAACCCCGTGGTCAGTTGTCGGGCGAAACAGGGCTGCCCGGCAGCCCAAATTTCTCCTGGGGATGATCGATGATCAGCACCCAGTCGTTGCCTTTGCCGGTGGCCGGCGGCGTAAAATCGGTTTGTTGCCGGTTGGAAAGCAGGCTGCTTTTTCCCGCATGGCCGGTTTTAGGATCAAACCAGGTTGCTTTTATTTTCTTTGAAGCGATAAAAGCCGTATTCACCGTAATGGTTTTCCCTTCGGGGATGTACACCATCAGGTATCTGCCCGCGCTGTCCCTGAAAGCGGTAATATAATCGGCTTTTATGCCCTGCCCCTTTACAACGATCGAGGTATCGGGTACCCTGTGCAGGCAGGGCCTGGATTCGATCAGCGTTTTCAGGTAACCTGCCTGGAAAGCGGCCGGTCTGTTCAAAGCTTCATACCAATACCTGTCGGCATAGTTCAGTTTTTCGACGGAAGGGTTATAGAACTGCCACACGGCATGGTGACCATAAGTAACGCCGAACCCACCCGAAAACACCGAACGGTATAACTGCCGGCGTACATCGTAATCCCGGAAATATCCTTTGGCAGGATTCCAGGTAGGCCAGGGATTGATGGGATGGTCTTCATAACAGGGCTCACCGTCGATCACCGGTTTGGAAGGCTGCAGGCGCCAGTCCCTCCATACGTTTTTCCATACAGGCTGGTCGAGTTCTGCATGCCCCGACTGGATCATATTGAAATCCAGCCAGGGCTGGTTGTGCAGGTACACCGAACTTTCCCATACATAACCGCCGGGATGAAAAGTTGTCAGGAAATGCTTGCCCGCACCTTCGTCAAGACCTTTCGCCAACGCGGCATACACCGGCTTCCAGTCGTCTTTATCGTCTTGCGGCGGCCGATCACCGCCCAGTATCCAAACAATATTGTCTGCGTTCCTGTACCGGTTTCCCAGGTACTTACCATAACGGAACGCATTGGCTGAATCAAAGATCAGCGGACCGGCGCCGCCGTACTTGAGTGTCACTTTATCGCCCCAGGCAGGCAGCAACGCCAGCACCATCCCTCTTTTTGCCGCCATCGCCAGCACCGTATCCACCAGCCTGAAATATTTTTCATTGGGCTGGTCTGGGTCGTTGTTCAGAAGGGGATAATCGCCGTACCGGTTGGCAGATCGCATGCCGTCGAGCTCTGCAATGAGCACCGCCTGTATCACATTGAAACCTTTGCTTTGCCGGTTGTCGAGATATTGGGTGATCTCTTCGAGGGTAAGCCGGTGAAACAGCTCCCATCCCGTATCGCCGAGCCAGAAGAACGGCGTACCGTCTTCGTACTGCATATAATGACCATTAGCAGTGATCTTCAATGCCCCGTGACCTGGCTGGGCATACCCCGCAAAGCATTGAAAGCAGGAGAAAAAAACAACAGGCAACAAACGCTTCATATAACAACAATAAAAAATCAAACGGTGGCAGCGACCAGCCGGTCCAGCACTTTCATCACGCCGTCTTCGTCATTAGACGCAGTAAGAAAACGCGACGCCTCTTTAATAGCCGGATGTGCATTTTCCATCGCATAGCTGAAATATCCTTCCTTCATCATCTCGAGATCGTTCAGGTAATCGCCGAACACCATCGTTTCAGTAAAATCAATACCGAATCGTTGCTGTATCACCTGTACAGCCCTGCCCTTATTGGCGTCTTTATGAAAAAGGTCAAGCCATATTTGCCCGGACACCTTGACCTGCAGGTCGTTTTCCAGCGCCTTGAAATACCGGTAGCTGTTTTGCTCGGCACCGGCGAGGTCGCAGATGGCGATCTTCAGGAACTGGTCATTCTCCACCAGGGTAAGGTCGTCTACCACTTGCTTGCGCAGGTAATACATATTCAGGTTCTCCATAAACACCGGCGATGTATTCTCCACATACGCCTGTTTTTTACCGCATAAGATAATATAGCTGTCGGGAATGCCCCTGGCGATGGTAATCAGTTCGCAAACCCGGTCTTTATCGAGCGCCTGCACCAGTATGTCCTCCTCCTTGTACACCACGTAGCTACCATTCTCGGCAATGAATACCACATCGTTCTTAACCGTCTCGAACTCATGCTGCAGGTTGAAAAACTGCCGGCCGCTGGCGGCGGCGAACAAGGTGCCTTTTGCCTTCAACCGGGAAAACACTTCGTAAAAATTGACGGGAAGCTGCTTTTCCGTGTTAAGTAAGGTGCCATCCATATCTGTCGCCACCAGTTTGACCCTTGATATATCCATGTATGTCGCTTTACAGCGAAAATCGTCTTATTTTCCTTCTGCCGCGCGCAGCAGCGCATCAATGTCGAATTTCTTCATCTTCATAAAGGCATTCATCACTGCCTGCGCAGTCGCAGGGTCGGTCATCAGTTTACCCAGCATGGAAGGCACCACCTGCCACCAGACCCCAAACTGGTCGCGGCACCAGCCGCACTGGTCTTCCGTACCATGGCGGGT
>JBDHYM010000182.1:0-6299 GCA_039811405.1 Flavihumibacter sp.
GCTTCGGATTGTGAAAACATTAGCAGACAGGCGGCAGCAAGGCATAGGGATAAAATGGTCTTCCTCATTTTTAGCATAAGATATCCGTTGAACTATGGGATTTCACTTTTTCGCTGTTTTCAATCAGGTGCGAATCATTATTTTTGCCCGCATTCAATAGTATGAATACCAGCGACAAAACTAATTCAAAATACGTTTTATTAGGGCTTTTTGCGCTGGTAATATGCCTGAATGCTTTTTTTAGTCCGGCAAAGGCAGGCAGAAGCATGGTTTTTGGCGGAGCATTAACAGCATGGAAAGCCCCCGTGGCGAATGATACGGTGCCGCTGCAAAGAGATACGGTGCCGGGTGTACGTATACGAACAGATACAACCGGGGCGGACAGCCTGTTGCTGCGGGCAACAGATTCGGGCCGGGTGGCGGTTGACACTTTCCAGGTGAAAATGAGCCGCGATTCACTCGACGGACCGGTTGACTATACCGCTTCCGATTCGATGGTGCTCGATGTGCCTACCAAGAAAATCATCCTGTACAACAAGTCATCCACCAAATACAAAGACCTCGATCTCCAGGCCTATAAGATCGAGCTCGACCAGCCTTCACAGATCGTGGTAGCTACATTCTCGCTCGACAGCGCAGGTGCGCAGGTGGGCAAACCGCATTTTGTACAGGGCGAAAGCAATATGGATGCAGACAGCATCATCTACAATTTCAAGACCCAGAAAGGCATCACCAAACACACGTTTACCCAGCAGGGCGAAATGTTTGTATATGGCGAGAACATCAAGAAAGTGAACCTGACCGATTTCTATGCGCTCCACGGCCGTTTCACCACCTGTAACCTCGATACGCCGCACTTCGCTTTCCGCACCAATAAGATGAAACTCGTGAACCAGAAACTGGCCGTCAGCGGACCGGTGCATCCCGAATTTGAAGGGGTGCCCGTGCCCATCTACCTGCCTTTCGGTTTCTTTCCCTTGTCGCAGGGCCGCCACTCGGGTATTTTGCCGCCCCAGTTCACCGCCAATGAACAGTTCGGCCTGGGGCTCGAGGGGTTGGGATATTACAAGGTGCTGAATGATATGTTCGACGTCATGTTCAGGGGTGATGTCTATTCGTATGGAGGATGGCGCGGCGTGCTGACGCCCACTTACCGGAAACGGTATAAGTATTCAGGCCGGCTCAATCTTTCCTTCCAGCGAACCCGTTACCTGAGCAGCAATCCGACGGCGCTGAAGGACTTTGAAACGGCGCAGACCTGGAATATACAGTGGAGCCATTCGGCCGATACCAAAGCGCGACCCGGCACCAGCTTCCAGGCCAGTGTCAATGCCGGCTCCACGCAGTTCAATCGCTATGTGGGCGTGAACCCTACCGTCAACTTTAACAACCAGCTGTATTCATCGATCGCTTACAGCAAGAACTGGAATAATAAATACATCCTCAACCTGAATGCGGGGCACAACCAGAACTCGAACAACCGGCTGATGCAGATCCGCCTGCCCGACGGCTCATTCACTGCCAATACGATTTATCCTTTCCAGCCTAAAAATTTCGTGGGCGAAGCCAAATGGTATGAGAAATTGGGTATCGGGCTGAATACGGTTTTCCAGAACCAGGTGTCTTTTTACGACAGCGCTTTCTCTTTTGCGCAGTTGATCGACACCATGCAATGGGGTGCACAGCACACCATTCCCATTACGCTGGCCCTGCCTTCGCTGGGCCCCATACAGGTATCGCCCGGCATCAGCTATACCGAGCGGTGGTATGGCACCCAATCGTATCTTAGGTGGGATTCGACGCGGTCAAAAGTGGATACTGCCCTGTACAAGGGCTTCTATACGGCGCGCGACATATCCTTCAGCATCGGGCTGAACACCGCGTTGTTCGGTACGTTCGACCGGTTTGGCAAAAACAGCTCGATCAGGGCCATCCGGCACGTGATCCGACCCAGCATCAGCGCTAGCTATAAGCCCGACCTGAACGGGAAAGACTGGTACTCGGTGAAGATTGACACCGCCGCCAACGGACGGATGCAGGAATTCAGCAAATATACCGGCACGTTGTACGGGGGCTTCAGCAGGGGTGAGTTCGGTGGACTCAACTTCACCTTCGATAACAATCTCGAGATGAAAGTGCGTTCGAAAAGCGACACGACCGACGGCGGCATTAAAAAGGTGAAGCTGATCGACGGCTTTGGTTTTACGGGCAGCTACAACTTCCTCGCCGATACGATGAAACTGTCGCCCATCAGCCTCTACCTGCGTTCGACCCTGTTCCAGAAGGTCAACCTGACGGCCTCGGCCACCATGGACCCGTACAAACGCGACGCACAGGGTTTCCGCACAAAACAATATGCCTGGCAGGGCGGCGGGTTTAATCTTGGTACGGTAACCAGCGGCAACATTTCGCTGTCCACTTCCTTCACCAGCAAAAAAGCGGAAGACAAGAAACAGAAAGTGGATGAGGCATTGCAAAATTCGCAGCTTCCTGTTACGCTCGAAGAGCAGCAGGCGCAGATGGACTATATTCGAAGCAACCCTGCCGAGTTTGCCGATTTTGATATTCCATGGTCGATCAATGTATCGTATTCGCTCAGTTTTTCACGCCTGCAGAAAAGAGATTATTCGGGATATTATACCACCATTTCTTCCAACATCAACCTGAGCGGCGATTTCAACCTGACACCCAAATGGAAGCTCGGTGCGAATACATATTACAATTTCAACGGAGGGTCTATCAGCCAGTTGACCATGTTCCTTAGCCGCGAGCTGCACTGCTGGCAACTGGGCATCAATATCACGCCGGTGGGATTGTACCGTTCGTTCAATATTACCATCAACCCGAAGTCGGGCATTTTGCGCGACCTGCGCATCAATCGTTCGCGTTATTTCTACAACCAGTAACCGGTTCAGGTGCCGGCCGACAGCCGGCGGTACATGGTTTGCCAGCAGCGGTCTTTCAACTGTTCGACCGTTTCACCGGGCTGGGGCGCTATGGGCGGCATAAATTCTATCAGCAGGCGGTGGGGCAGGAGGTAGAATTTCTTGTTGGCGGGATTTACATAGCGTGTATAAAAAATTACACCGGGAATGATGGCGCGGCCGGTATCGATCGAGAGCCGGAAAGCGCCATCGTGAAAGTGTTTGATCGGCTCGCTGGTTTTATTGCGGGTGCCCTCGGGGTAGATGCACATGTGCATGCCGTCGTCGAGCACTTTTTTCATTTTTGCAAAGCTGTCTTTACGGCTCTTTTCGCTTTTGCGGTCCACCAGCACGGCACCCAGCTTATAGATCATGCCGAAAACGGGAATACGCGCAAACTCAACCTTGGCGATGGTTTTGTTGCCGCCCGGAATGGAGGGAGAGGAGATGGGAATATCCATCAGCGAATTGTGGTTGCAGATAACGATGTACTGCTGCCCTTTGGCGAAATGCTGCCGCCCGCGCACCGTCAGCGGGCAACCGACCAGGGGCAGGAATACACCCATCCATACCCGCGCAATGGCAAGGAACCGGCGGGTCGATACCGGCTCACGCGCAGGCAGGGCAAAGAGGGCAATGGGCACCAGGAAAATAAACATGGTAACGACGAAAACGATCAGCGCCCAGATTGCCCAGAAGCGGGCGAAAACAGATTTTAGCAATTGCATGGGTGGGGTGTCAAAATAAAAGGGTTTGCGGTTACAATGACCAGTCGATGGGATCGATGCCGTTTTTTATCAGGTACTCGTTGGTGCGTGAGAAATGCCGGCAGCCGAAAAAGCCGTTGTGCGCGCTGAGCGGCGAGGGATGCGCCGCTTTCAGCACCAGGTGTTTGGTGGCGTCGATCAGCGCCTGCTTTTCCTGGGCAAACCGCCCCCACAATAGAAACACCACATGCGTGCGGTCGTCGCTGATATGTTTGATCACTGCATTGGTAAAATCAGCCCAGCCAATTTTTGCGTGGCTGCCGGGCTCGTTCATCCGCACGGTGAGCGAGGCATTGAGCAGCAGCACACCCCGTTCGGCCCAGGGAGTAAGGTTGCCGGTGCGCGGCATTTGTATGCCGGTATCGGCGGTGATCTCTTTATAGATATTGACCAGCGATGGCGGCGGCGGCACACCATCGGGCACCGAAAAACTGAGCCCGTGCGCCTGGCCCGGGTTGTGGTAGGGGTCTTGCCCGAGGATCACCACTTTTACCGCGGGCAGTGGCGTTTTGGCAAAGGCATTGAATATCAGCGGGCCGGGGGGATAAATGACCTTGCCGGCCATTTTCTCCATTTTCAGGTGAGTAACGATCTGGTGAAAATAAGGTTTAGCAAATTCGTCTTTCAATGCCTTCTTCCAGCTTTCTTCTATGGCAACCTCCATGCGCTTTTTTTCCGAAATTAGTTCATTTGGCAACGAGAAGCAGAATAGTTACTTTCAGCCCAACGATAAATAAAAATGACGATATGTTAGAGAGTTTAGCCAGTCTTATCCAGGAGCATGCAGGTGAAGCCGTTATCAACAACCCGGCTGTGCCCAATGCGCAGAATGATGCCGTATTACACGAAACCGGCGCTTCCATCATCACCGGTTTGCAGCAGATGATCGCCGGCGGACAGGCGAAAGAGGTGATCGCCCTGTTCGGCAATCCCGATAGTATTAACCAGTCGAACCCCGCTGTGCAGCAAATCTCCGGCAACCTGCTCGAGTCGCTGACCGGTAAGCTGGGCCTGGGCCGGGAAGCCGCCGGTGGCATTATCGCCAGTTTGCTGCCCATCGTGTTGAAACAATTTGCTTCACGCGCGGGCAACCCGGTCGATAACAGCTTCAGCCTGCCCGATGTATTCGGTCAGTTGAGCGGCGGCCGTACCGGGGGTATCGATATCGGCGGACTGGTAAGCAAGTTTGCCCAGGGCGGCCTTGACCGCGACGGAGACGGCGATGTGGATCTGAATGACCTCACAGCCGCTTTTTCGGGCGGTGGCGCTGCAGCCGGCGGCGGGGGATTACTTGATTCGCTGGCCGGTATGTTCGGCAAAAAATAAAAGCCGGCCTGCATGTTTGTGCCCGCTTATTTCAAAGTGAGTGATCAGCAGGTGGTGGAAGACTTCGTTAAGAACAACAGCTTCGCCACCCTGGTCACTAACGGAGACCCCTATCCGCAGGCAACCCATATTCCCATTGAGCTGGAAGTGAATGCCGCCGGTGAAAAAGTGCTGTGGGGTCATGTGGCCCGCGGCAATTCACAGTGGAAGGACTTTGCGCGTTTTCCGCAGGTGCGGGTGATCTACCTGTCGCCCATACACGGGTATATATCTTCGTCGTGGTACGATCATCCCAATGCGCCTACCTGGAACTATGTATCGGTGCAGGTAACGGGGCGCATACGCATTGTTTCTGAGACGGAAGCCTGGGAAGCGGTGCGCCGGCTCGTCGATAAATATGAGAAAGTATCGGAGCAGCCTGTTTCACTCGACCGGCTGCCGCCATCGGTACAGGCACAAATGAAGGGGCTGGTGGCTTTTGAGGTCGCCATCGAAAACTGGGAAGCCGCTTATAAGCTGAGCCAGAACCGCGACGAGAAGAACTTCCAGGCCATTATCGAAAAGCTGGAAGCCATGCCTGATCATACTTCGCGGCTGCTGGCGGCCCTGATGAAAGAAAGAAGACCATGAAACGAATCGTCCTGGCTTTGTCGCTCTGTTTTTCGCTGGTGTTGCAAGCACAGCAGGCGCAGCACCTGTTCCGGTTCAATGCCATTCCCTGGTCGGCGCCCGACATCGTTTCCCCTTTTCGCGGGGCGGAACGCTGGCACAACATGAAGCCCGACCAGGTATTGAATTATCCCACGGCGGCAAAAAACGAAGAGCCGCTCGACGCTTATTTCAGGAGCGGGCTGAGCTGGGACCGCCTGGAAAAAGCCGAGGGGCAATATACCTGGGCGGCTTTTGACGAGTTGATCAACTCCTGCATCGACCGCGGCATCGGCCAGAAATTCTCGTTCAATATTATGAGCCTGCATCCCGGGGCTACCGATGGGATCAAAGCAGACAATGCCTATATGCATTATCCCCTGTACCTGCACCAGCGCATGCAAGCCGATGGCCCTGCGCAGGCCGACTGGATCAGCAAGTCGTTCGACCGCGACTGGAATTGGGTGCCCAACTGGAACCACCCTTATTTCCTGGAGCGGGTGGAAGCGCTGCTGCAGGCGCTCGGCGCGCATATCAGGAGCACGTCGTACAAAGGCGTGCCTTACTGGAAGGTGATCGGTTATGTGGACATTGGCATTTTCGGCTGCTGGGGAGAATGGAATCACAGCGGTAT
>JBDHYM010000183.1:0-6274 GCA_039811405.1 Flavihumibacter sp.
ACGGGTGGCTCCTATGCCGGTTATCTGGGTGCTTATATTCTCGGGCACGACCATCGTTTTGCCGCCGCCTGCAGCCAGCGCGGCGTGTACGACCTGCGTACTTTTTTCGGCGAAGGCAATGCCTGGCGGCTGGTGCCGAATTATTTCGGCGGCTACCCCTGGCAGCCCGAAGTGCTGCAGACACTGGAGCGCGAATCACCCATCAGCTACGTAGACAAAATCACCACGCCCTATATCATTTTTCACGGTGAAAACGACCTGCGTACCGGCGTGATCCAAAGCGAGCAACTGTACAAAAGCCTGAAAGTGCTGGATCGTCCGGTTGAATATGTTCGTCACCCCGGCGCCACGCACGAGATCACCCGCAGCGGTAACAACCGCCAGCGCATGGACCAGTTACTGCGGACCTGGGAGTTTTTCGAACGCTACCGCTAGCCTTCTCACCCGTCGGGTAGAACCCGACGGGTGAATTGTCCAAAAAATAAAGGAAATTGGCCCCTCATCCTGTGCGCAGTCTATGAAAAAGATGAATTGGACCCGTTTTTCGCTCCTGATGGCTATATTGTTTGCAGCCGGCTCGCTTCGCGCGCAAACCATCGACTCCCTGCTCAGCAAGCTCGAAACCGCTTATCCCCAGGAAAAGCTGTACCTGCATTACGATAAGAACGCCTATAATCCCGGCGAAACCATCTTCTTCAAATGTTACCTGATGGCGTCCAACGTGCTATCGAACATCAGCAAGAACGTATATGCGGAGCTGATCGACAGCAAGGGCAAAGTGATCGACCGGCGCATTACCCCGGTGATCATGGCCGGCTCGGCATCGGCGCTGGACATCCCGACCGATTATACCGATTCGGTTGTGTACGTCAGGGCTTATACGCAATGGATGCTCAACTTCGACGAAAGCTTTCTTTATACACGCGCCATCGGCGTTATCACCAAGAACACTGCAGCCAAAAAGCCGGCGGCGCCCGTTTATACCCTGGGCTTCTTTCCCGAAGGCGGCGACCTGGTAGAAGGCATTGAAAGCAATATGGCCTTCAAAGCATATGACCAGCGGGGGCTTCCCTTTAACGTGGAAGGGCAGGTGCAGGATGCGAAGGGCGCCAAGGTCGCCGACTTCAAATCGATACACGACGGCATGGGCTCTTTTCGGTTACTCAGCCCCGTTAGCGGCCTGGTTGCCGTTTGGAAAGATCCGGCCGGTAAACCGCAGAAAACAAAACTGCCCGAGACAACCCGTAACAATGTATCGCTTGAAGTAGCGCCGTCTGCTGCCGGCCTCCTGTTCGCCGTGCGCCGCCGCGCCGATGCCCCCGACAACCTGCAGTCGCTCACCTTAGTGGCCCAGCAACAGCAGCAGATACTTTACCAGGCAAAGCTGAACCTGGCCAAAACCGAGGGCGTGAAAGCCACGATTCCCGGTGAAGATCTGCCAACCGGCATCGTGCAGCTGACCGTTTTCGACAACCAGAACAAACCCCTGGCGGAAAGGATCGTTTTTGTCAACCACCAGGATTATTATTTCATCACCGATCTGAACACGCCGGTAAAAAGCACCGATAAAAGAGGGAAAAACGTGATCCAGGTCGATGTGCCCGATACCATCATCTGCAACCTCTCGCTGTCGATCACCGATGCGGGGCTTAACCCGCCGCAGACGGTGGAAGACGATATCTACTCCAATATTTTTCTCACCAGCGACCTCAGGGGGTATATCCATAACCCGGCCTGGTATTTCAGCAGCGAGGCCGATTCTGTAACGAAAGCCCTCGACCTGGTAATGCTTACCAACGGTTGGCGCCGTTTCAAATGGGAAGACGTGCTGGCGCAGCGCTGGCCGAAGATCACCTACCAGCCCGATAATTACATTACCATCCTGGGAAACATCAGCGGCCTCAACCGCTCGGAGCTCAACCAGAAAGAGGTGACGGCCATTATGGAAACCAAGAGCCAGGGACAGGATGTATTTACTTTCCCGGTGGGCCAGGACGGCAAGTTCGAGCTGTCGGGTATGCTGTTTTACGACACGGCCAGGCTCTACTACCAGTTCAACAACGACAAAAGCAAGCTGCTTACCACCAAGGCCATCTTCGATATGAAACCGGGTTTCCTGCTTAAGCCCGCTCCGTTCAAAGCCGACAGCAGCCTCGCCTTTCACCTGCCCAGGTTCCCGGGGGATATCATTGCGAAAAACAACTCCATCGCCCTGAAGAACCTTGAAACGATCGAGGGAAAAAACAAGATCAAAACACTGGAAGGCGTTACCGTAGTTGCCAGAACCAAATCGAAAAAAGAAACGATGGATGCCGAATACACTTCGGGGCTTTTCCGCGGTGGCGACGGTTATACATTCGTGTTAGACGACGATCCGCTGGCGCGCGGCGCACTGACCGTGCTGCAGTACCTGCAGGGGAAAGTGGCCGGCCTGCAGATATCGGGCGCCGGCACGCAAATGTCGATGAGCTGGCGCGGCGGAACACCTTTGCTTTATTACAATGAAATGCCCAGTGACATCAGCATGATCCAGGGCATGAATATGAACGACATCGCGATGATCAAGGTCTTTCGGCCGCCATTTATGGGTGGCTCCGGCGGCGCCGGTGGCGCCATTGCCGTATATGCCAAAAAGGGGGCGGCGAACAAGCCCGACAATGTGCAGGGACTGAATGCGTATAAAATAGCGGGATACCAGGCGGTGAAACAATTTTTCTCACCCGACTACGAAAAATACGATGAGGCCAACACGCAGCCTGATCTGCGCACCACGCTCTACTGGAACCCGGCCATTTACACCGACAAGAACAACCGGCGCATCTTCTTCACGTTCTATAACAATGATGTGGCTAAAAAGATCCGGGTAATTATTGAAGGGCTCAATGCGGAGGGGAAACTGACCCGGACGGAAAAAATATATTGAGAAGGTTTGAGGTTTTGAAGTTTGAGGTTTGAAGTGGGTCGCTGATTGTGCAGAAAGCCTGTCACTATCGTAACCCGCTTCAAACCTCAAACTTCAAACCTCAAACTATTACCAACGGTTAGATCCGCTGTTGCTGAAAGAACGACGGTTACCGCCATTGCCCGCCTTCTCTTCTCTCGGCTTGGCAACGGTTACGCGGATAGCGCGACCTTCTACCATACCGCCGTCGAGTTCGGCAATTGCTTTTTCAGCAGCCGCATCGTCAGGCATTTCAACAAAGCCGAAACCACGGCTCCGGTTGGTGAATTTGTCCATGATAACACGGGCAGATGATACTTCACCGTACTCGGTGAAAAATTCTCTCAGGTCTTCGTCTTCAACATTGAAGCTCAGATTTGAAACGTAAATGTTCATGTTTGGAAAAAAATGATAAAAAATAGATGAGCACCAGATACAGGGAGGGAGAAACTCATTAGCAGAGATGCGTAGCAGAATAACTCGATCCAAAGGATCATAACTCAAATAGCGCCGCAAATATACAGTAATTTTCGCAGTATCACATTAATTAAACGTAATCATTCCCCGGCCTGGCCGCACAATCCGCCTGCCGGCAGGTTATGTCCGGCTTCTCAGGTGGGGCCGCCGCCTGTTTTCCTGCCCGGATGCAGGCTCTTATACGCCAGCCACGATCCCAGCAACATCATCAGTGCCGCCGCCAGGAAGGGCGCACCCGGCAAAGTCACCGGCGCTTCGGCGCTGGTAAAAAAGGAGAAAAGATTGGTCATAAACGGAGGACCCACGATCGACGTGGCGCTCATCAGGCTGGTCAGTGCGCCCTGCAGCTCGCCCTGTTCATTGGCGGGCACGGCCGATGATATGATGCCCTGCAGGGCAGGACCGGCAATGCCGCCCAGGCAATACACCACGGTGAAGACAAACATCATCCAGCTCTGGGTGGCTATCCCGTACAACGCAAATCCCGCACTGTAAAGCAGCAGCCCTGTATAAACGCTCCGTTCATTGCCCAGCCGGGGTATGACCAGTCGTATCAGGCCGCCCTGCACAATGGCCACCATCAGTCCCACAAAGCCCAGCGAATAGCCTATCAGCCGCTCGCTCCAGTTGAATTTATAAATGTTGAAAAAGGTCCAGGTGCTCTGCACCGCGTGGGCGGCGACATATACCAGCACCAGGGTTACGATCAGTCCCGCTACCGCGGGATATTTCTTTAGCTGGATCAGCGACCCGAGCGGGTTAGCCCGTTTCCAGTCGAACGCGCGCCGGTTCTCTGCCGGCAACGATTCCGGCAGCACGAAGAACCCGTACAAGGCATTTATCACGCTCAGGGCGGCGGCGGCCAGGAAAGGCACCCGCGGACCATAATGCCCCAGCAATCCGCCCAAAACAGGCCCGATGATAAAGCCCAGGCCGAAAGCAGCGCCGATCATACCAAAGTTTTGCGCCCGGTTTTCGGCGGTGCTGATATCGGCTATATAGGCCGCCGCTGTCGTAAAGCTGGCGCCGAACATACCGGCAATAATACGGCCCACAAAAAGCCAGCCGATAGTAGGGGCCAGCGCCAGGAAAAGGTAGTCGATACCAAATCCCAGTAATGAAAACAAGAGCACGGGCCGCCGGCCGTACTGGTCGCTCAGGTTGCCGATCACCGGCGCAAATACAAACTGGGTGATCGCATAGGCAAACCCCAGCCAGCCGCTGTACCGCGATGCATCGCTGATACCGCCGTGGATCAATCCCTCCAGTAACTTGGGTATCACCGGGATAATGATGCCCAGGCCCGTAACATCCACCAATAGGGTAACGAAAATAAAGCCCAGCGCGGCTTTGCGTGATTTCGCCATAAACAGCTCTTGATCCGTCAAAAATAGCCTATGCAAACGATTGAGATCAATCCCTTTTTAAACTACGCGGCTGAAACCGTATTTTCATTACTCAAACAACCATTATGACTGCTCAAGGCTCGAACCGCCGGGGATATGCGATCCTGATCATCGGCATCCTCTTCTTCGCGTTTGGATTCATTACCTGGCTTAACAGCACCCTGATCCCCTTCCTGAAGCTGGTGTGCGAGCTGAAAACAACTACCCAGGCCTTTTTTGTCACTTCGGCTTTCTATATGGCCTATTTTTTCCTGGCCCTGCCCTCGGCCCGCATTCTTCGTGTAACGGGTTATAAGAGAGGAATGGCGCTGGGGCTGGCCGTTATGGCCATCGGCAGTGTGCTCTTCATCCCCGCTTCGAACGATCGCAGCTTCCCGCTCTTTCTTACCGGGCTGTTCATCCAGGCCAGCGGACTCGCCCTGCTGCAAACCGCTTCGAACCCTTATATCAGCATTCTCGGCCCCATCGAAAGCGCCGCCAAACGCATCAGCATCATGGGCATCTGCAATAAGGTGGCGGGTATTCTGAGCCCGCTTATTCTCGGCGCCATTGTGCTGAAAGACGCCGAAGGAATCGAAAACAACCTTAAAACCGCTACCGATGCCGCCACCAAAGAGCAATTACTTGCCGAGCTGTCGCAGCGGATCGTAACTCCTTATATCGTGATTGCCATCGCCCTGGCGGCCCTGGCGGTGTGGATTTATTTCTCGGCCCTACCCGAGATCAACGAACCCGAAGAAGCGCAAGCCGCCAGCGCCGCTACCGGAAAAACCATCGGCCAGTTTCCGCACCTCTGGCTGGGCGTGCTCTGCCTGTTTCTGTATGTGGGCGTGGAAGTGCTGGCGGGCGATGCCATCGGCCCCTTCGGCACCTCGCTCGGCATGAGCCTCCAGGTGACGAAAAACTTCACGCCCATGACCCTTGCGGCCATGCTGGTGGGGTATATTATCGGCGTTTTCACCATTCCCAAATACCTGAGCCAGCACGCAGCGCTGAAATATTCCGCCATCCTCGGCGTGGTGCTGAGCATCGGCATTTTATTCAGCAGCGGATACCTGGCCATTGCGCTGATTATTCTCATGGGACTGGCCAATGCGCTGATGTGGCCCGCGATATTTCCGCTTGCCATCGACGGACTGGGCCGTTTTACCGCCATTGCCTCGGCCTTTCTGATCATGGCAATCGTGGGTGGCGCGGTGATTCCGCCGTTGTACGCATACCTGCACGAAAAGGCAGGTTTCTCTACGCAGGCCGCTTTCGCCACCTGCAGCTTCCCGGCTTACCTGTATATCCTGTATTACAGCATCCGCGGTTATAAAGCCGGCAAAGCATAAAACCATTTGTACTTAACTTTGGCTACCCAAAAAAGTACAATGGATCAACCACTATATGATTTCGGCATGGTCGGCCTGGGTGTAATGGGCCGCAACCTGCTGCTGAATATAGCCGA
>JBDHYM010000184.1:0-6162 GCA_039811405.1 Flavihumibacter sp.
ACTGACCGCCTTCGCGACCGGCCTGGCCGTAGGTGCCGTTCTTGGTGTATTATTTGCGCCCGACAAGGGAGAGAACACCCGCAAAAAAATTGCCGACAACAGCAAGAAGCTTTCCGATTCCTTACGGGAAAAAGTGAGCGAAGGCAAGGAAAAATTTGCCGAGCTGCGCAGCAACCTGCAACAAAAAGCGGAGGCGGTGAAAGACAAGCTGGGGCAATATGCGGGATGAGGCGAACCCATAAACGCCCACTCACTTCCCCTTCACTCTCTCCCAGTATTTCCTGATGGACGGCCCGTTCCAGCCGGCCAGCCGGCCGCGTTGCACAATGAGCTCGTTGCCTTCGGGATGGTTCAAGTAATAGTAGAATACAAAAGGATTGGTGGAATCTGACCAGCCGGCAATCTGTCCAAAACGGAGATCGCTGAACACGAGGCTGTCGCCTTTTTTATCTACCGTGTAAAAACCCTGCGAGAACCGCTTCAGCGTTTGTACAGCGGGGTCGTCGTCCAGGGGCTGCAACCACGAACGGTGCGCATTCACGAAATGAAAATCGATGCTGTCGGACCGGTCGAATACCGACCGGTAGCCATAGTAAAAGCCGCTGTCTTTCTTCACTACCACAAACCAAAGCCAGGTGTTGAAGGGTGCCGGTGTGCTGAAATGATTTTCTGCATGGGAAAACCTTGCCGCAATAGTAGCACGCAGCGTTTTTTCGATACGGCTTTTATTGAACAAAGCGTAACCAAGGTACAAAGCCGGCAGCAACAGGAAAAGCCGCTGAAGCTGTATTCGTTTTTCCTGCCGCAACGGCGCAATCCATAAAACGACCATTCCCACCAGTGGCAGTACAGTGAAGAAAGGATCGACCACGTAAATCGCATTGAAGCTGAAACGGTGGTGGCTGAATGGCTCCAGCCAGCCCGTGCCATAATTGTTGAAGCCGTCGAGAAACAGGTGTGTAAGCATTTCGGCTCCGGCAAACAAAAACCAATACTGGGCGGTGATGGATTGTTTTTTTGACCACCTGACCGCCAGCCGGCCTATTAGCGCCGACAGCAGCAACACAAACAACAGGGAATGTGTAAAGCCACGGTGCGCAACCAGCTCATGCGGCAGGTCCATCCAGGCAGCGGTTACCACATCAAAATCAGGTATGGTTTGGAAAAGCGCGCCCAGCAACATGGCTTTTTTTCCCAACTGCCGGCCGGCAATGGCATCGCCCATAACAGCGCCCACGACAATATGTGTAAGGGAATCCATCCGTCGGCAAAACTAATTAACTTTAAGAGAGCAGCGGTGGCGTGAATGTTGCATTCACGCTTTACTTAAAAATAGAGTATGCATATACCCGAAGGCTATAACCAGCTTATGCCTTATCTGATCATCGACAATGCCGATCAGTTTGCGATGTTCACAGAAAAGGTATTTGGCGGCAGGCAGCAGCAGCTCCACTTGCGCGACGATGGCAAAACCATCATGCATGCCGAAATAAATATCAACGGCCAGGTCATCATGTATGCCGCCGCTACCCCAGAATACCCCGTTATGCCCGCGGGCTTGTTTATCTATGTGGACGATGCCGACAGCAGCTACCAGTCGGCCCTGTCGAACGGCGCCAGTACTGTAATGGAGTTGTCAGATCAGCCCTACGGCAGAACCTGCGGCATTAAAGACCCCTGTGGCAATACCTGGTGGATCACTTCTGTATGAGATGTGTGAGACTGCTGTCTTAGCCGAACTAGTTGCTATCTTTAACCAATGGAAAGAATAGCAATCGATATGGACGGGGTACTCGCCGATGTCTATGCAATATTTGCCGACTGGCATGAACGCGACAACGGCATCCGCAAACAAAAAGAGGAAGTGGTGGGCATGCGCGAATTCGAAGCGTTTCCCGATGCCCGGAAATATGTATTCACCCCCGGCTTTTTCCGGGCGTTGCCGCCTATAGAGCACGGCATCGAAACGGTCCGGTCGCTGATGCAGCGCTACGATGTTTTTATCGTCTCCGCTGCTACAGAGTTTCCGCAAAGCGTAGGTGAAAAACTGGCATGGCTGAATGAGCATATGCCTTTTATCAGTTGGCAACAGGTAGTTTTATGCGGCTCGAAGAAGATTGTAAAAGCCGATATCATGATAGACGACCACTTCAAAAACCTGGATCATTTCGACGGACAAACCTACCTGTTCGACCAGCCGCACAATCGGCTGGCAGAGGCGGGGCGGCACAGGCGTGTAGGAGGCTGGAATGAGTTAAATGCTATTCTTCTGCCATAAAAACAGCCCTGTCTTCCATCCTGGAAACAGGATAATTCAGCAGTTTATACCGATTCACTTTTCGTATTTCTACGATAAATATGGTAATTGCTGAAAAAAATATCCAAAAACCACACTAAAGGCTTTTTATTTCCGTTTTCAGGGGGCATTTGCTGTTCCCCATGAAAAGAACCACCACTTTAATCGCTTTGTTCCTGGTTTCGCAGGTTGCGTTGTCAGTGTGGTATGGAACAGCGACCACTTTTTACACCGGCACGCAAAACGACCCGAACTGGGGTGCTGCCATCACCATCGCAGCCAATAACAACGTGGTATTTAACAATGCCCAGTTCTCAGGCGGAAGCCTTACCATTAAAGCGGGCGCCACGCTGACAATCAACCAATCGAGCTTCCAGGGAAACGGCCCCATCTGGCTTGAAGCCGGCGCCACCCTGGTCATCAACGGCAATTTTGATATCAATAACAGCACCGTTATCCAGAACAATGGCGGAACAATTCGCGTTACCGGCAATGTCAATCATTCACAGTCGCTGCTGACCGTGAACCAGGGCGGCAGCATGATTGTAGGCGGAACGTTTAGCGTATCAAGCGGCAACCTGAACATCGAAGCCAACGGCAGCTTACAGGCAGCAAACCTGATACTGAATGGCAACAATAGCTTCGGCGGCACTGTTACGGTAACGAATACGGTCACTATCAACGGGGGAACCAATACATTCAAGGACTGCTCGCAGCTCACCACCGCTGTATTGAAAATCGGCAATGCCAACACCATTACCGGAAAAGGGTTCATCAGGATCCTCAACACGTATAACAATGGCAGCAATTCGGGGTGGAGCGGGCAGGCGCTTACCAACAGCTCAAATATTCTCGTCAATTATACCGGTCCCGCTACTACCGGCTCTTTCGGCAGCGCAACGCTTACCAGCAGCACCGTTGGTCCATGTTATACCGTTCTGTCCGAAAGCTTCCGTTCTTTTTATGTAAGCGAAACCATAACCGGTCTTATCGATCTCAACTGGACCGCTTTTGAAAGCCAGGAAACAACTTATTACGAAATCGAGGTATCCACCGACGGACAAAACTTTGAGCCGGTTAAAAGGGTGAATGCATACGAAACCGGCGCCGAGCGCAACTACCAGATCAAGCTAAACTATTGACCATGAAACGTCTCCTGTTTTGGATAGCCTGCTGCTTTTTCTTCAGCGCCTGCTCCAAAGAAGCTGTCACCAAAGAAAACAAATCGGGCGTTATATACCTGCGGGTTAAGCAGGTATACGCTTCAGGCGATGTCAAATACTCAAAAACGGTGCGGCTGGTCAGAACACCGGGCAACTAAACACCGGGCAACATACGCGAAACAACCTGTTACCGGCGCAAACAAAAAAGGAACGGATAACCGTTCCTGTAGTGGAGGATATCGGAGTCGAACCGACGACCTCTTGCATGCCATGCAAGCGCTCTAGCCAGCTGAGCTAATCCCCCCTGCCTGCCGTGAGCATGACTGCTTCACAACAGGAGTGCAAATATAGAGTGAGCGCCTTAGCCTGCAAAATAATCTATGCTTTTTTGATCAGCTCCACGTTTATAACGAGTTTCACCTCGTCTGACACCACTACACCACCAGCCTCGGTAACCGCACTCCATGCCAGCCCGAAGTCTTTGCGGTTGATCTTACCCGTCAGTTCGAAACCGGCCACGGTATTGCCGTAAAAATCATTCTGAATGCCGCCGAATTCAACAGCCAGGGCAACGGGATGCGTTGTGCTGCGCAGCGTCAGGTTGCCCTTCAGCTCATAATCACTACCTCCCTTGGGCACCAGGCCGGTTGATACAAAATGCAATTGGGGAGAAGAAGCAGCGTCAAAGAAATCGGCTGATCTCAGGTGCTCGTCGCGTTGTTCATTGCCCGTGCTGATACTGTCGATCTCGGCAGTGAATTCAATTTTTGCATCACTGAAATCAGCCTTGTCGGCCTGTACGGTTCCTTCAAAACGGGTGAACTTACCCGATACGGTAGAAATAACCAGGTGTTTAACCTTAAATCCCACTTCACTGTGGTTGGTATCAATAATCCAGGTAGCCATAACGTAAATTTTAGATTGTAAAATTAATGTTTAAACTTTGAATATGATCGCTGGTATACTCATTTATTTTTGCACGCCTTTTGAAAGAAGTTAACATCCTGATAATCAACAAAAAACCCATACGCGGTATGGGTTTGGCTTATTTCACTTAAACAACAGGCAGGGTTATTCCCAGATATCCGCTTTCCCTTCCAGCCATTCTT
Source organism: Flavihumibacter sp. (assembly GCA_039811405.1). Lineage (GTDB taxonomy): Bacteria > Bacteroidota > Bacteroidia > Chitinophagales > Chitinophagaceae > Flavihumibacter. The sequence continues at coordinate 4,569 of JBDHYM010000184.1, forward strand.
TTACCAGTTGGGTGGTAATCGATTTGGGACGTTCAATCGGGAAGCCCAGCGCACGGTCCCATATCAGGCTCGCCATTACCCCGAGTGCACGGCTAACACCGAACAACACGGTATAAAACTCGTATTCCACCATGCCATAATGCACCAGCAGGGCGCCGCTGTGGGCATCTACATTGGGCCAGGGGTTTTTGATCTTACCCAGGCTCTGCAATACCGGCGGTACGGTTTCATAGATGTTCCAGACGGTCTTACACAGGGGATCATCGGGCATATGCTTCTTGCCGAATTCCATCTGTGCGGTGAAGCGCGGGTCGGTTTTACGCAGAACGGCATGACCATATCCGGGAACCACTTTACCGGCCGCCAATGTATCCTGCACATACTGCCTGATCTGGTCGGGGCTGGGCACGTCTGTTCCCAGCGTCTCCTGCATCTCGAAAATCCATTTGATAACCTCCTGGTTGGCGAGGCCATGCAACGGGCCGGCCAGCCCGTTCATACCGGCAGCGAAGCTCAGGTAAGGATCGCTAAGGGCCGACCCTACAAGATGGGTGGCATGGGCACTGACGTTCCCGCCTTCATGATCGGCATGAATGGTCATATAGAGGCGCATCAATTCTTTAAATCCTTCGTCTTTGTAGCCGAGCATGTGCGCGAAATTGCCCGCCCAGTCGAGCATGCCATTGGGTTGAATATGGTCGTTGTTCTTGTATTTTCTGCGATAGATATACGCAGCAATGCGCGGCAGCCGGGCGATCAGGTCCATCGCATCGTCAAATGCATATTCCCAATAATCGCGCTTATTCATGCCCTTTGCATACTCCTTCGCGAAATTGCTTTCCGTCTGAAGGGCCATCACCCCTACCACGAACATGGTCATCGGGTGTGTGGCAAGCGGTAATGCGTCGATGGTATTGAACACATGGGTAGGCACGTGCGACCGGCGCTGCCAGCGGGCAGTCATTTCCTCTACGTCATTTTGAGTCGGCAATTCATCCATCAGCATAAGATGAAACAAACCTTCGGGCAGCGGCTCATGGCCGTTTTTGGCGGCGGGCAGGGTAGCCTGCAATTCAGGAATGCTCCTGCCCCTGAAACGGATTCCTTCCTGCGAGTCGAGCAGGGATGTTTCGGATACCAATCCTGTAATGCCACGCATGCCCTGGTACACCTGCGATAAGCTGACCTCGCCGATTTTTTTTGTTCCGTGCTCTTTTAATATGTCTTTGATTTCCGCGGCTGCTTTGTCTGCTGTGTCTTTGAACTTCGATTTATACGCCTCCATACTGATGCAATTTAGGTGGGATACAGGCTTGCTGGTTATAAGTTGTCTATAACCTTTAAAATTAAGTGTTTCTCCATTAAAACGGCGTGAAATCTATTTGGGTGCGGTGCGCCAGAGATAAAGCGCTACCAGGGCGAAAATGATATTGGGCAGCCAGGCCGCCAGCAGTGGCGGGAAGTTGCCTTTGGTGCTGAACACGGTTGAAAATTTGTCCATTACCACGAATAATGCGGCCGTTACTATACCGAATGCCATGTGCAGGCCGCTGCCGCCTCTTGTTTTCCGGGCGGCAACTGTTACACCCATAAG
>JBDHYM010000185.1:0-6058 GCA_039811405.1 Flavihumibacter sp.
AAAATCGATGGCTGCTTTAGCAACAGTTGACATATTTGTTTAATTGATTGCCGCGAAGTTAATATAACTCCCAAAGGGGGCCAAATCGGTGCCCGGCCGGGCTTAGCGGGCGCCCGTTTTTAACATTTCTGCCACGATCTTGTCGATGGGCAGCGTAACGGCATCTGCAGAAAATGCGTCCCAGTTGATGAAACGAAAGGTCTCGGTTTCGCCGGTTGCGTCATATATTTTCAACTGGTTTTCGTCGAATTCGAACGGCGTTGTTCGCAGGGGCGCAGTGATCTGCTCCAGCTGCGTTACAAAATAATATATGGCGATGATCTGCTGGTTGGGGCGGAAGGCGCTTTCCTGGTAATAGTCGGTCGTATAAATATGATCACCTACTTCCACCCGAAGGCCCATCTCTTCCATGAACTCACGCTTGAGGCAGTCGCGCGTGCCTTCGCCGAACTCCATACCGCCGCCCGGGAATTTCGTGTAATAATTTCCGCGGATCTTCTCATCGCTTACCAGCACCTGCCTGTCCCGGTTGATCAGAATACCATACACGCGAATGGTGAACATAGGCTAGAAAAGTTTTTTCTTCAGGAAGAACCAGCCGATCACCAGTGATATGATCATCGATAAAAATACCGGAACATAAAAGGCATAGGGCGAGTTGGCAAAGGGAATCGGCACGTTCATGCCGTAGATGCTGGCTACCAGCACCGGGAAAGTCAGTACGATGGTGATCACCGACAGGCGTTTCAGCACTTCGTTCTGGTTATTGGCGATGATGCTGGCAAAGGCGTCGAGGGTGCTCGACAGGATATTGGTATAGATATTCGCCATTTCCAGGGCCTGCGAATTGTCGACGATCAGGTCATTGAGGTATTCTTTTTCCTCTTCATTGAGCAACAGAAAATTGGTTCTTTCGAGCTTCACCAGCAACAGCTCGTTGCTGCGCAGCGCCGTAACAAAATACACCAGGCTTTTCTGGATGCGCATCAGTTGAAGCAGCTCTTCATTCCGGTTGGCGTCGTACAATTTCTGCTCCAGCAGGTTGCGCTTCTGGTTGATCTCCTTCAGAAATTCCATGTAGTTCTGCACCACTTTTTCGATGATCTTCAGACACATCATCTTGCGGTTGTCGGGATGCCGGTTCTGGAATGAATTCAGGAATTTCTTGATGGCGTCGTTCTCGAAACTGTTGACCGTTACGATCTGGTTGTGGGTAAGAATAATACAGATCGGTATGGTGATATAAAATGCATCGCTGTCGTTAAAGCTGTTGTTCTCGGTAGGCGTTTTGATCACCAGCAGCTTTACGTTATCGTCTTCTTCAAAACGCGTTCTTTCATCGATGTCGAGCGAGTCGGTCAGGAAGTCGAGCGGAATATCGAGCTCGCGCGACAATTCAGTGAACTCTTCGAGCCTGAGCGGCGGGAGGATGTTTACCCAGGCGCCATTTTCCGGTTTGGAAATGGCGACCGTCTGGTGGTTGATATTTCTGAAATACTGTATCAAAGGCGGTGCAAATAACGTATTTATTCAGGAAGACTGACAGCGCCCTGAAAAACTTTTTCAGCCGGGCCGCACAGCCATATATTGCTGTAACTGCCATCATCGTGCCGGTCGAACTCTACCCACAGCTTTCCCCCACGGGTGGTAACCTGCACCTGGTTAAAGCCAACGTCGTGGTGGTAATTTACCAGCGCAGCAGCGGTAACGCCGGTTCCACAACTCAGTGTTTCGTCTTCCACGCCCCGTTCAAAAGTGCGCACCATAATCTCGTCGTCGGCCTGCTGTTCTACAAAATTCACGTTGATGCCGTCGGGCTGAAACGCGTTGCTGTAGCGGATGTCTTTCCCTTTGTTGTAGACGTCGTAACTGAGCAGGCCGGCCACTGTTTTCACGTAGTGTGGCGACCCGGTATCCAGCACGGCATCGTCGTTTACCGGTGTAATCGCAGTTACGTTGCGCATCTTCAGCCTCACCATCGACTGGGTATCGATCTCGGCCTCGTGCTCACCGTCGATGGCAATAAACCGGTAAGTGGAGCGGGCCAGTCCGCAGTGAAAAGCGAACTTTACCAGGCAGCGCCCCCCGTTGCCGCACATGCTGCTTTCGCGGCCGTCGGCATTGAAATATTTCATGGCAAAATCATATCCTTCGCTGGCATCCAGCAACATGAGCCCGTCGGCACCGATACCGAACCTTCGCTCGCAAAGCCGGCTGATCTGCGCTGTTTGCAATCCGTCGTACAAGCCCGTCCTGTTATCGAGAATGATGAAGTCGTTTCCTGTTCCCTGGTATTTAAAAAAATTGATCTGCATATGCACTTTTAAAGATGCTCAATGATACCCAATGCTTTTTCAACAAGGTTGACAACGGCTTTCTGGCCATCGGCCGAAAATGCCTTTGCTACCCGGTTGGCCACTACTACGTTCAGGCTCAGGCAATGATGGCCGAGCAATTTACCCAATCCGTAAATAGCCGAGGTTTCCATTTCGAAATTAGCGATCCGGTGCTGCCCGAACCGGAAGCTGGTAAGCCGGTCGACCAGTTCGGGATGCTGCAGGCCGAGGCGCAGCACCCGGCCCTGCGGGCCATAAAACCCCGGGCAGGTAACCGTTATGCCCTGGTGGAACCCGTCGACGAAATGCTTTAGCAGCGATGTGGCAGCCGGCGCGATATACGGCTGCGACTGGCTGTTCAACTGCGTTTGGGTCAGGAAGGCCTGGATAAGCTGCTGGTCGGCATCGGTGGTTTCCTGGCGATAGAAATGAAGGAGGTTGTCGAGCCCGAGACCATAGGTTCCTGCAACCAGGCCGTCAACGGGAATATCATCCTGCAGCGAGCCGCAGGTGCCGAGGCGGATGATCGACAGCGGCGTCAGTGTTTCCCGCACCGTTCGTGTTTCGAAATCGATATTGACCAACGCATCGAGCTCATTGAGCACGATATCAATATTGTCGGGCCCGATACCGGTGGACAATACCGTGATTCTTTTTTTTCCGATATAACCGGTTTGGGAGATGAACTCGCGGTGTTCGCGACGCAGTTCCTGGCGGTCGAAATAGCGACCAATGGTGGCCACCCGGCCCGGATCGCCGACGGTTATCACTGTGTCGGCCAACTCTTCGGGCCGCAGATCGATGTGGTATATAGCACCCCGCTGGTTAATAATTAATTCGGAGGGAGCGATGGCTTTCATGCTTAACGATTGATAGATAAGAAATTGCGGGTTTACTTGTAACGAATGTATAAAAAAGCTACATTCGTGCCCAGTTTGAAACGATGGTCCCGTGGCCGAGTGGTTAGGCAGAGCTCTGCAAAAGCTTCCACAGCAGTTCGAATCTGCTCGGGACCTCCCAAAATACCTGAAAAATATAAAAGCCGCTGCCAGAGCGGCTTTTATTGTGTCATATTTGCCGCATGAAGTACTCCTCGTTTATCGGTGTAATAGCTGCCCTGGCCGTTATCGGTTCCTGCTTTATGTGGTGGGTGGTCATTCCCGATAAAAACATCCACGTAAGTGGTTTTATCGCCAACGGCACCCGGTTCGGAAAACCGGGACTGGTAAACGTTTTTATGAGCGGTGTGGCATTGTTGCTGTTTATCATCCCCCGTATATGGGCCAAGCGTACCAACCTGTTTTTCGCTGCCTTCAACCTGGCCTGGGCCATCAGGAATTATATTTTGCTGAGCAGTTGTCATGGCGGTGACTGCCCCGCCAAGCAGGCCGGTCTTTATTTCCTGGTGGGCGCTTCGTTGCTACTGCTGGCGATGGCGCTGTTTCCCGACCTGCCCATCAGGCAGGAAAAAACGGAAGAACCCATCGCCGAGCGCGATGCGTTATAGTTGCTGCAGGCACCTGTCTATAATGCTGATCGCTTCGAGCAATTGATCCCGGCTGATCACCAGCGGCGGCGCGAAACGTATCTTATCGCCATGCGTGGGTTTGGCCAGCAGACCATTTTCCATCAGCAGGAGGCAGAGCTGCCACGCCGCATTTTTATCGGGATGATTGATCACGACGGCATTCAGCAGACCCTTGCCCCGGATGGCGCTGACATAAGGTGATTGCAGGGCGGCCAGCTCATCGCGCAATACTTCACCAAGAACGGCTGCTTTCTCTGCCAGGTGCTCATCTTTCAATACTTTGAGCGCGGCCATGGCCGTAGCGCAGGCGAGCGGGTTGCCGCCATAGGTCGACCCGTGTTCACCGGGTTTGATAGTCAGCATGACATCATCGTCGGCCAGCACGGCGCTCACAGGCAGCACGCCGCCGCTCAGGGCCTTGCCCAGGATAAGGATATCGGGCTTCACATTTTCATGATCGCAGGCCAGCATCTTTCCTGTGCGCGCCAGCCCGGTCTGGATCTCATCGGCAATGAACAGAACATTGTACTTGTCGCACAAACTGCGGATGCCCCGCAGGTAACCTTCATCGGGCACCACTACGCCCGCTTCACCCTGGATAGGCTCTACCATGAATGCAGCCACGTTGGAATCCTGCAATGCGTTCTCCAGGGCCGTAAGGTCATTATAGGGAATGGTTTTGAAGCCGGGCATATAGGGGCCAAAACGATCGTAGCTGCTCGGATCGGTCGAAGCCGATATGGCGGCCAGGGTTCTGCCCCAGAAATTGTTTTCTGCAAACAGGATCACCGCTTTGTTTTCCGGAACGCTTTTCCGGGTATAAGCCCATCGGCGCGCCAGCTTGATGGCCGTTTCACCGCCTTCCACGCCGGTATTCATGGGCAATACTTTATCATAGCCGAAATAGCCGGTGATGTATTTTTCGTATTCGCCCAGCAGGTTATTGTAAAAGGCACGGGAAGTAAGCGTCAGCTTGCCGGCCTGCGCTTGCAAGGCGGCAGTTATGGCAGGATGGCAATGTCCCTGGTTAACGGCGCTGTACCCGCTGAGAAAATCGAAGTATCGTTTTCCGTCAACATCGTAGAGAAAGGGACCTTCACCCCGCTCGAGCACTACCGGCAGGGGATGGTAGTTATGTGCGCCGAACCTGTCTTCCAGGTCGAGATAATAAGCGGTCTTTTCAGAAAATGAAGTAGTGGTTGCCATGGGCAATTAAATTTTAGCGGACAAATAAATAAGGGACCGGGCAGGGCGACTAGCTTCTTCGATGATCGAGGAAATCAAGGTTGGCAGAAAGAAAATCGGGTATGTGAGCAGTATGGTCGATACAGCAACTTTCACACAATATACAACTTAAAGCGCTACCTGCCAATGGCGGCAATTGACAGGCAGTGTGTCGGCAGCGGGCCATTCGTCAAATATGCCGAAGAGGGTAGAGCCGGTACCGGTCATTCCCGCAAACAACGCGCCGGCGGCATACAGCCAGTGCCGGATGACTGCCAACTCGTTGTGAGCGGCAAATACGGGTGCTTCAAAATCATTGGGCAGCCTGTTTTTCCATTGGGCCGGCGGTTGCGCGATGCTATCGGGCAGGTGAACGGAAGGCGCCGCCGGCCGTACTTGCGCAAATGCCCAAGAGGTGCTGATATGAACTCCGGGGTTAAGGAGCAGTATCTTTTTACCGTGAAGAGCGGGTATATCGAGGGGCGTCAATTGTTCACCCCGACCTGTGGCATAGGCCGGTTTATTGAGCATAAAAAAAGGACAGTCGCTGCCCAACTGAAGTGCATAGCCGTTTAACTGTTCGTCGGTAAGCTGTAGCTGAAAAACACGGTTCAGCAACTGCAGGGTAAAAGCAGCATCGGATGATCCGCCGCCGAGGCCGGCTCCCAGCGGGATCTGCTTGTGCAGGTGGATGGCAACGGGTGGCAGTTGCTGCGCATCGCGCAATAATTCCCAGGCTTTGTAACAGAGGTTTTTTTCGGGTGGCCCGTCTATCGGCAGCCCGCTTTGCGTAAAGGAAAAACCGGTTGCCGGAATGATCTCCAGCATATCTGCCAGGGGAAGGGGATAGAATATGGTGGCAATATCATGGTACCCATCAGGCCTTTTGGCCATTACCTGCAAGCCGAGATTGATCTTCGCATTGGGGAAAAGCAGCATTACCGGTTCTTGCGGCTGTTTATTTCATCGC
>JBDHYM010000186.1:0-6009 GCA_039811405.1 Flavihumibacter sp.
CCGAAGGCAAAGGGCGTTTTACCGACCAGATCATCAATGGCGTATGGTATGCATGCGACATGCCATCGTGGGTCTTGTCTGCGCATCTTACCGTTCAGAAAACGAAGCGGAACCTGCCTGACCCCGCCGAACACATCATCGACCTCGTATCAGGCGATATCGGTTCCATGCTGTCGTGGGCGCTTTATTTTTTTAAAGATAACTGGGACAAAGTAAACCCGGTTATTTCCCGCAGGCTGGAGCAATGTATCAGGCAACGCATCCTGCAGCCATATATGGCGCGCAACGATTACTGGTGGCAGGCGCTTAACAACAAACCGGACCAATTGGTCAACAACTGGAACCCGTGGTGCAATTTCAATGTGCTGGCCTGTTTCTTACTGGTGGAGAAAAACAAAGACACGCTGGCAGCAGCCGTCTATAAAACCATGCAAAGCGTTGACCAGTTTATCAATTACGTAAAAAAAGACGGCGCCTGCGAGGAAGGGCCATCGTACTGGGGGCATGCTGCCGGGAAACTATACGATTACCTCCAACTGCTTTACTATGCCACCGGCGGCCGCATAAACATTTTTGAGAATCGCATGATACGCGATATGGGTGAGTATATTTCCAGGAGCTACGTGGGAAACGACTGGGTGGTGAACTTCGCCGATGCATCGGCCAAGGGCGGAAAGAACGCCGGCATCATTTACCGGTATGGAAAGGCTGTACAAAGCCGGGAAATGCAGTCGTTTGCCGCCTATTTATTCAGCCGCAAAAAAGAAGACATACAGGAAGACAGGGATTTTTTCCGGACCCTGGAAAACATCCGCTATTATACGGAACTGGAAGCGGCGCCGGCGGCCTTGCCCAAAGCCATGTTTACCTGGTACCCTCAAACAGAATTCTGCTACCTGAAAAACAACAACGGGTTTTTCTTTGCGGCAAAAGGCGGCTTCAACGACGAAAGCCACAACCACAACGATGTCGGCAGCTTTGCACTGTATGTAAACGAAGTGCCTGTCTTTATCGACGCAGGGGTCGGCACCTACACCCGCCAGACGTTCAGCAGCGAACGGTACACGATATGGACCATGCAAAGCAATTACCACAACCTGCCCATGATCAATAAAGAGCCGCAGCTATTCGGCGCGCAGTACCGGTCGGCCAATACGGTGTTTGATGAGGCACGCAGGTCTTTTTCCTTAGACATCAGCCGGGCTTACGGCGAAAAGGCATCTGTCAAAAGCTGGATAAGAACGTACACGCTTACAGATAACACGTTACAAATAGTTGACAAAGCGATGCTTACTGCATGGAAAGACACCAGCATCATTAATTTCATGACCTGGGCAGCTCCTCAAATCGTCACACCGGGAAAAATAAAGCTGACCAAAGAGGGCGTGACGGTATTCATGCAATATGACGCCGCTTCCCTTTCGCCGGCAGTCGAGGCAATTCCGCAAACCGATCCAAGGTTGTCGTCGGTCTGGGGCAAAGAAATATACCGGTTGCAGTTCCGCGTAAACAAATTGAAAAAAGACAACAGGTTTGTATTCACTATCACCCAATAAGGCCTTTGGCTGAAAACAGGCTGCGGCATGATTTTATAATATCCCGGCTGTGTCACCGAAAAACAACCTCGCCAGGATCGGCACAAGCAATATTGTGCTGCCGGTCAACAAAGCGCAATTCCCGCCTGAGTACCGGTCGAAATCGCGGCTGGCCTATTACGCCAGCCTGTTCAATACCGTCGAGATCAACAGTTCATTTTACAAGGTGCCGCAGGCAAAAACCTTTGCCCGCTGGGCGGCCGAGGTACCGGATGATTTCCGGTTCAGCGTCAAGCTGTGGAGAGAAATTACCCATGTGAAAAACCTCAACTTCAACCGCGGCGAGGTCGTCGCTTTCATGAAGGCAGCAGCAGCCCTGGGCGGCAAACGCGGCTGCCTGCTGGTACAATTTCCAGGCTCGGTAACCATTGCGCTGTACCGGGAAATGGAAACCTTGCTGCGCTTGCTGGTAGCCATCGATGCGGAAAGGGGATGGCATATTGCCGTAGAGTTCAGGCACAAAAGCTGGTATGCGGCCAAGGTGTACGAGCTGCTGGACGCACTGCATTGCAACGCTGTTCTGCACGACATGAAGGGGTCCGCAACAACGGCGCTGAATGAAACGGCCACAGCCGTCTACCTGCGGTTTCATGGTACGGCGCCCAACTACCAGGGGAGCTATTCCCCGGCGGCCTTGTCGAAAGCGGCAAAACAGATCGGTGAGTGGGCAAAAGCGGGTAAAGAAGTGTATGTGTATTTCAACAATACACTGGGAGATGCATTCAACAATGCGGCAGCGCTGCAACAACTGGTATGGGAAAACACCCCGAACAGCCACCCGTAAATGCGACATATAGCAGGATGGTTTTGGCGAACAGAATGTCGTTTAGTATTGGTTTACCTGAAATTCAACAGCAATATGCTTTTTTTAGTCAAAAAATTCTATGTTAGTAGCCGAAAAAATACAGAGCCGTTGAATGAATCGGTCGATATAGAAAGCAAAGCCGCGCCTGCCGTCAAAATGCCCTTTTATATTCGTCAGGCCACCGTGCTGATAAGCCTGTTTCTAATCGGCCTGATCGCCGTTATCGCCAAAGAGCTGCTGGCGCCTTTTATTATTGCCATGCTGTTTGCCATCATGCTGCTGCCGCTGGCGGTTTTTTTTGAAAAACGATGTGGGTTCAGAAGGGCATCGGCCAGTTTTACTGCCCTTCTGATACTGCTGGGTGGCGTGGTTTCATCGTTGTATTTTGTCGGTCATGAGTTGTCGACCATGGGGCAGGACTGGCCCACCTTCAAACTGCAAATAACCCAATCGATGACTGACGTACAGCAATGGCTTTACCGCGATCTGCACATCGACAGTAAAAAGCAGGCCGGTTTCCTGCACGATGCAGTCGATAAGCTCTTGTCGTCGTCGTCCACGATACTGGGCACGACCGTTGTATCTGCCTCTTCTTTATTGATATTCCTGGTCTTCATCTTTATTTACTGCTTTTTCCTTCTATTGTACCGTACGCACCTGGTAAAATTCCTGGAAGAAGTATTTAAAGAGGAAAACAGGAGCAAAGTGCATGAAATATTAGGACAGGTACAATATATCATCAGAAGTTATCTGGCAGGTGTTTTACTCGAAATGGGGTTGGTAGCACTGGCCTGTTGCATCGGTTTCTGGATACTCGGTATTAAATATGCTTTACTGCTCGGCGTTATAGTGGGCTTGTTTAATATCATTCCTTATGTGGGTATCTTTTCCGCCCTGCTTCTGTGCACCCTGATCACTTTTGCGACGGGTGCCTCTTTGTCGACCGTTGGAATTGTTGCCCTGATCGTTATCGGCATACACCTTGTCGACAGCAATTTTTTATTACCGGTCATTGTCGGCGCCAAAGTGCGGATCAATGCCCTTGTCACCATCATGGGCGTGGTGATCGGTGAAATGATGTGGGGCATCCCCGGCATGTTCCTTTCCCTGCCGGTAGTGGCCATCATAAAGGTCGTATTCGACAGGATAGATTCTCTAAAACCCTGGGGCAATCTTTTGGGCGAAGAAGAAGTGCCACCCAAACCCCCAAAAACAAAAAAATAACCTGCTATCATGAAACTGAAAGCCTTCTTCGTGCTGCTGACCGGCTGACTACCGGTTTTAAACCTGTGTAATATTCCGCCGTTTATGTATTGACAAATGTATTAATAGCGGCAATCGGCTATTTGGTCGCAAAAAAAGACGGATAACCCTTTAATAAGTTGTAAATTAAGAGCTACAGGAGGCCTCTATTCTATGTGCAGACCATTTTGTCTAACAGATTTTGGATATGATGGCAAGGCTGACGCTTATTATTTTCGGCTTACTGGCCGCAGGCTTTTTTCCGGCGATGGGCCAGGAGCAATCCTGTCCGTATAATATCAACTTCTCGGCAGGAGACCTTTCTTTCTGGTCGGCCCAAACAAGCCTGGTAGGCCGTTCTTCCATACAATATGCCGCGCCCAATACGGGTGTTTCGATCATTCCGGAATATGGTCTCTCAACCACAGGCATTCAGGTATTGACCACGCCCGGCACCGACAGGTTCAGCAGCCTTCCTACCATTCCTACCATCAACGGCTATTCGTATAACTATTCGATCAAGTTGGGATCAGACGCCACTTCATGGGACCTCCATACCGATGAACGAAGCCCAGGAGGTTTTGTACGGTCTGTCACCTACATCGTCAATGTTCCCCCAGGCGCTGCATCAGACCCGTATACCATGACCTACGCATATGCATTGGTGTTGGAAAACGGCACCCACAACTCCAACCAGCAGCCCGTATTTACTGCCACCGTTAAAGGCCCCGGGGGCGTCATCACCTGCGCTTCACCTTCTTATTACCTTCCCACGCTCAACAATGCCACCGGGGGCAACGGCCAGGCGCCTACCGGTGCCACACTGGATTCTGCCGCGGCCATCGCCAACGGCTTTTCAGTGAGCCCTACTCTTTTTCTGTCACACTCGGGGATAAATAACAACAACGGCGTTTTGCTGCAGGATGTATGGACCAAACCCTGGACGGAAGTAACATTTGACCTGTCGCCTTACCGCGGCCAGCAGGTAACGCTCACTTTTGAAGCCCGCAACTGCACCCCCGGCGCCCATTTCGCGTACGCGTATATTGCATTGCGTAACGATTGCGGCGGACTGGAAATATCGGGCTTCCAGGAGGCCTGCCGCAATACCAATACCGTCTATTCCATACCGGCACTGGCCGGCAGCGCTTATTCATGGACGATTCCCCCGGGATGGGCAATGGTTTCTGGCGCAAACACCAACATCATTACGGTAATTCCAGGCAACGCGGGTGGCATTATCACGGCGCGAACCGTAAACAGTTGCGCCGATCTGCGCGATACCATTGCGGTAACCACCTCGCCGCCAACAGTTGCAGGCAGGGTTAGCGGCGATAATACCGTCTGCGCAGGCGACGGCAGCTCGGTAATGACACTCAGCGGTGAAACCGGCGCCATACTCAAGTGGGTGTCTTCGACAGACGGGCTCAACTGGTCTGCCATTGCCAACACCACCAACCAGTACACCACGCCAAATCCGAATACGACCACCTGGTACAAGGCCGTTGTGCAAAACGGCAGCGGCTGCAGCATGGATTCCAGTGCGGCAGCCCTTATAACGGTAGATCCGCGAAGCAATGGAGGCGTTTTGAGCCCCGACGATTTTTCCCTCTGCATAGCGCAAACCCAAAACAACGTTATCACCCTGAACGGGAGTGTGGGACAGATTCAGCATTGGCAGTACTCTTACGACAATACCGATTGGAACAATTTCTCCCCGGCCTATACAGGTATTCAGCACACCATACATTCCATTAACCAGACCACTTATTACAGAACGGTGGTGAAAAGCGGTGTATGCCCACCTGATACCAGTACCGTTGCCCGGGTACAGTTTATCAACGTTCCCTTTCCCGAAGCAGCCTTTGATCCCGATGCCGCTTCCATTTGCTATGGAACCAGCACACCGGTAAACGCCGTCATTACGACCGGCACCAATTATACCTGGAGCAATGCAGCTACATTAACGAACACCGGCAATGGCGTGGTGAGCGCATTGCCTTATGCGATCAATGCGACGGCAACACCGCTGCAAAGCACCAGCTACCTGTTACAGGTGACCAACGCCGGTTGTCCCAATGTACTGTCAGATACTTTTACTGTGGCCGTTACGCCACCCATTATTGTGTTCGCCGGTAACGACACCTCCATTGTGGCGGCGCAGCCATTGCAATTCAATATTACGGTGAATGATCCCGCTGCCAATATATATACTTGGACGCCCGGCACAGGATTGAATGCCACCACCATCGCCAACCCCGTCGCCAACCTGTCGGGCATGGCAGGCAGCGCCGTCACCTATACGGTGAGGGCCACTACGGCAGAGGGATGTTTTGGGGAAGACGATATCAAAGTACTGGTATTTAC
>JBDHYM010000187.1:0-6000 GCA_039811405.1 Flavihumibacter sp.
ATATTGCTTTCCGCACCATGGGTGTGGCGCACCTGGGCATTCAGTCGCTCGAGAAAATTTTCCTGCACTACGGCTACCAGAAGAGGGAGCCGTACTTTTTTGCCGAGAAAAAGCTGAATGCATACTGGTATGCACCGCCGGTGCCGGGGCTGCCGCGCATCTTCATCAGCGAACTGCGGGTGCAGGACCTGAGCAAAGAAACTTCGGCTATTATTCACCGTTATACCGACACGGTAATGCGTGATCCCGTCGACCTGATCAACCTCGACAATTCCGCTGCCGTCGACGCTTTCCTGCACAGTTCCTTATGGAACACCCCCACTTCCGAAGAGTTTGACAGCCTGTCGGCAGAAAGCGAGTATGCAGCCTGGGTCATCTATAACCGCTATTACCTGAATCATTTTACCGTTAGCGTGCACAACCTGCCCGCGCCTTACGATAAGCTGGAAACGTTCAACGAGTTCCTGGAGAGGAACGGCTTTGTACTGAACGATTCCGGCGGCAAGATCAAGGCCAGTCCCGATGGTTTACTGCGCCAGTCGTCGACCGTGGCCGGCAAGGTAGTTGCCCATTTTGCAGACGGCGAAACCCGGCAGATAGCGGGTTCTTACGTGGAATTCGCCGAGCGTGGGGTATTGCCGGCGTTCGCTTCCCTGCCGGCCGCCGAGATCAGGCGCGAGCATCGCCGCGAGGGATTTGAGGCCGGCAATGCGGATAAGATATTCGAGAGTACATATTCTGCACAAACAGACCGGATGTAAGGGGCTGGCGCGCCTGCCGGCAACCCAACCCGCTCAGAAGCCCGTTGCATTGCCGCCGTCTACGCGTATGCTCGTTCCCGTGATGTACGACGCTGCCGGCGAAACCAGGAAGAAGGCCGTTTCGGCAATGTCCTCGGGTTTGCCCATATAACCGATGGACGTGCGGCCCAGCGCCTTTGCCTTTCGTTCAGGGTCGCTGTTCAGGGCCTTGTCTGTCATGTCGGTAACAATAAAGCCGGGCGCTATCGCATTTACCTGGATGCCCTGCGCCGATAGCTCTGACGCCATGGCGCGCGTCAGCCCTTCTATGGCCGTTTTGGAAGCGGAATAGGCGATCACTTTGGGCAGGCCATAATAGGCGGCCATGGAGCTGATGTGGATGATGCTTCCGCCCCCCTGGGGCAGCATTTTTTTGATCACCTCGCGCGACAGTACAAACACAGCGGTCAGGTTGGTATTGATCACCCGTTGAAATTCTTCGTCGGTCACTTCGGTGAACGGTTTTTTCTGGTTAACGCCTGCGTTGTTGACCAGTATGTCGATACGGCCATAGTCGGCGTGTATCTTGTCGACCAGTGCCGGGATGGAAGCCAGGTCGGCCACATCGGCCTGCACGGCAGCGCCGTTATCACCCAGGATCTCTTGTGCCCTGGCCAGCTTTTCTTCATCACGGCCAAGCACAACCGTAAATATGCCGTTTTGCGAAAACTTGGTCGAAATGGCCAGGCCGATACCGGAAGCGCCACCGGTAACAATGGCGACACGGGAAGGAGTAGCAGACATCATTTTTGATTTAGTCTTGCAATCTAACCATTATAAATTATTTTAGTTGCTCTCAACAGATACGTATATGCCTGCAAGTTATTTTATGAACCAGACGATGCGCTGGTACGGTCCCGATGATGTGGTGAGCCTGGCCGATATACGGCAGGCCGGTTGCTCGGGTGTGGTGACTGCCCTGCACCAGGTGCCTGTCGGCGCAGTGTGGACGAGAGCTGCTATCAGCGAAAGAAAAGCGATGATCGAAGCGGCGGGTATGCAGTGGAAGGTGGTGGAAAGCCTGCCGGTGCACGAAGACATTAAAAAGGGAAAGCCTGCACGGGAACAGTGGATTGCAAATTATAAAGAAAGCCTTGCGAACCTCGCTGCCGAGGGCATCGAGGTGGTCACCTATAATTTTATGCCGGTGCTCGACTGGCTGCGTACCGACGTTTCCTATACATTGCCCGACGGCAGCAAGGCTTTGTATTTCGACCGGCGCGCTTTTATTATTTTCGATGTTTTCCTGCTGCAGCGCCCCGGCGCGGAAAAGGAATACAGCGAGGCCGAGCTGGCGGCTGCCCGCCGGCAGTTTGAAGAAAACGATGCAGCCGCCAACGAGGCGATCTTCCGGAACTGTATGCTGGGTTTGCCCGGCAGCAAGGTTTCATTTACCCGTGAGCAGGTGCTGCAGGAACTGGAAGGCTATGCAGGTATTGGTGCGGCACAACTGAAAAACCATCTTTTCTTTTTCCTGCGCGAGGTAGTACCGGTGGCTGCGGCGCTGGGCCTGAAGATGGCCATTCACCCCGATGATCCGCCGTACCCGGTACTGGGGCTGCCGCGTATTATGAGCACCGCCGCCGATATCGACGACCTGGTGAGCGCCGTTCCCGATCCCGCCAACGGCCTGTGCTTTTGTACCGGTTCTTATGGCGCCAGGAAAAACAACCGGCTGGCAGACATGCTGCGGGCGCATGCCGGCAGGGTACATTTCTTACACCTGCGCAATACGAAAATGGAGGCGAACGGGAATTTCTATGAAGCCGACCACCTGGCCGGCGATGCCGATATGTACGCCATAGTAACGGCTGTATGGGAGATCATGCAGCGCCGGCAGGTATCGATTCCCATGCGGCCCGATCACGGTCACCAGATGCTGGATGATCTCGGTAAGGAAACCTTCCCCGGCTATTCGGCCATCGGCCGGCTGAAGGGGCTTGCAGAGCTTCGGGGTGTCGAATACGCTGTAAGCCGCTTCAGCCAGGCATAACCGTTAGTCTTTCCAGCGCCATTCACCGGCAATGGTGAGCGGCTCTTTCAGGTTGCTTTTTATCATCAGTTCGCGCGTTTCTTCGTCGTTCAGCCGGCGTGCGGGAACAACAGGTACGTCTGCCAGCGCGTAGGTGAGCATGGCGTTGAAACGAACGGTATTTCTCATACCCATGTCGTCGACCAGTTTGAAATCGTCACAGTCGGCGTGGTAGCAGGGGCCGCCGTTATTGGGCAGCTTGCCGCCTGCAGCGCCCCCGGTGGGAATGCCGTACAACATAAAAGGCTGGTGATCGCTGTGCAGACCGGCGCCGCTCCTGAAAATATTGGTAAAGCTGGTGTCGATGCCTTTGGCGATGGCGCCTATCGATTGGAACAGTTCTTTACTTTCGTCGGTAGTGGCCGAATAACCTTTCGGGTCGTTGGTCATGTCGTAGTTGAGCATATACACTACCTGGTCGAGGCTTTTATCGGCCAGCCCCTGTTGCAGGTAAGCCTTCGAGCCCAGCAATCCTTCTTCCTCGCCCATGAACATCACAAATTCAACACTGCGTGCGGGTTGCAGGTTGAGCGCTTTGAAAGTACGGGCCATATCCAGCACCGAGAAAGAACCGATGCCGTTGTCGAGCGCGCCGGTGGCCAGGTCCCAGCTATCAAGGTGACCGCCTACCACTACTTTTTCATTGGGTTTTGTTTTCCCCGGTATACGGGCGATGACGTTGCGCGCCTTGATAAGGCCCGAGAAATTGGTCATGTTGATGTCGACGAACTGCTTGCCCGACTTCAGCGCTTCTTTGATCCTGAAACCGTCTTCCTTCCCGATGCAAACTGCGGGTATTGGTATCAGTTTACCTGTAACCGAAGCTGTTCCGGTAAGCAGGATACCACCGTCGGCCGTATTATAGATCACTATTCCTTTGGCCCCGTATTTGGTGGCCAGCGCCGTTTTTTCGGAACGGTGCAGGTTTTGCAGTTTCTCGCCGCCGGCAGGCAGTATACCGAGATAAACAAAGGCGATTTTACCCTTCACTTTACCGGGTGCTGCCAGGTAGTCGGCTTCGAGCCCGTTGCCCATATCTACCAGCTCGCCTTTTACCGAAGCCTTTACCGGCGAATGGGCCAGTGTTACCGCCTTCACCGGTTGCAGGCTTTTCAGGCTGCTGCCCACCGATACGGAAATGGTTTTGCGGCTCCAGCTTTCCACTTCGAAAGGCTGGTATTTTACATCGGTAAAGCCATAAGATTTCAGCAGGTTGAAAGCAAAATCTTCGGCTTTTTTACCGTTTTCCGAGCCGGTAAGCCGGTGGCCGATGGTGGTGGAGGCTTCTTTCAGGCTGTTGTACGCATTGGAGTGCGCAAGTACCTCGTTGTTGATCTGTTGGAAAATGGGCGTCCATTCAGGCTTGGGCTGGGCTTGCGCACCTATGGCCAGCAACCCTGCACCTGCCATTGCAGTGAAAAGTTTTGTCATGCGTGTTTGGTTTGTCAATGCCGAAAATAACACCAATTGACGGGATTTGTTAACTTTCGATGCCTGTGCCAATGATTTCTGACCTGGTAAACCAGGCTGGTATGTTGGAAATATCGGCCCGCCTGTCTTACCTTGAAAGCCAATTTCAATTTTGATCATGATGATGCATAGAAGGAATTTTTTGAAGCAGACCTCGCTTGCCGGCGCCGGTGTACTGGCGGCCGGAACCACCTGGGCCCTTTCACCCGCTGCCGAGTTTCCCGTAGTCCGCACGCCCCTGGCGCAGCGCAAATTCAGCAGCAAGGCGGTGGAAGCGCTGATCGCTGAAATAAAAGCGAACATCGGCAACAAGGAGATCGCCTGGCTGTTCGAGAACTGTTTCCCGAATACCCTCGATACCACGGTCGATTTTGAAATGATCGACGGCAAGCCCGATACCTATGTGATCACGGGCGATATCGACGCCATGTGGCTGCGCGACAGCTCCGCCCAGGTATGGCCCTATATTCCGCTTTGCCACAGCGATAACGAGCTCAAGCAACTGATCAAAGGCGTTATCAACCGGCAGGTGAAATGTATATTGAAAGATCCCTATGCCAACGCGTTCTACAAAGACGAATCAAAAGTGTCTGAATGGAAAGAGACCGATATCACCGACATGAAACCGGGTATCCATGAACGGAAATGGGAGATCGATTCATTGTGTTATCCCATTCGCCTGGCGCACGGTTACTGGAAAGAAACAGGCGATACATCGGTGTTCGATGCACAGTGGCAGGCGGCCATGAACCTGGTGGTAAAAACGTTTAAGGAACAACAGCGTTTTGACGGCAACGGGCCCTACAACTTCCAGCGCAGAACCGCCTGGGCCACCGATGGCGTGCCGATGGGTGGCTATGGTTATCCCGCCAGACCCAATGGCCTGATCTGCTCCATGTTCCGGCCCAGCGATGATGCCACTATCTATGCTTACCTGGTACCCAGTAATTTCTTTGCCGTACGGTCATTGCGCCAGATGGCCGAGATCATGAAAGCCACCGGTAAGCCGGCTGCAGATGCCGCCGCCGCCGTTGCCCTGGCCGACCAGGTGGAAAAGGCGCTCAGGGCGCATGCGGTCGCTTCGCACCCTGCGCTCGGAAAGATATATGCCTATGAAGCCAATGGTTTCGGCGGCTATATCCTGATGGACGACGCCAACATCCCCTCCCTGCTTTCGTTGCCTTACCTGGGCGGCACTGCAGTGTCTGATCCTGTTTACCAGGCTACCCGCCGGTTTGTGCTGTCGGCCGACAATCCTTTTTATTTCAAAGGCAGCAGGCTGGCAGGCATTGGCGGACCCCACATCGGGCTCGACATGGTTTGGCCGATGAGCATTGTAATGCGCGGCATGACCAGCAATGATCCCAAAGAGATCAAAGAATGCATCAGCATGCTGCAGCATTGCCATGCCGGCACCGGCTTCATGCACGAATCGGCGCATAAAGACGATCCCGGTCGTTTTACGCGTAAGTGGTTTGCCTGGGCCAACACCATCTTCGGCGAATTTATCTGGAAGACTTACCGCGAAAAACCGCAACTGCTGCAATAATGTTTGGCTTATCTTGGCAGTTCGAAAAAAACTGACCAATGAGAAAAAGCCTGGTTGCTGTTTTGCTGTTCACGGGTTTGTACCAGACCACCTGCGCCCAGGAGGTAAACAGTGTAGCTGACCCGGTGGAATGGGTGAACCCGCTGATG
>JBDHYM010000188.1:0-5974 GCA_039811405.1 Flavihumibacter sp.
AAAAAATACACGCGGCCGTTGAAAAACATCGGGCTGGTGCTGGTGCCCTTATAGTCGGCCGTGAGGTTCACTGCTTCGTTCCTTCCGTCGAATTTCCAGACCTGCTCAATAAGGCCGCCTTCATAGCGTTTTGTCTTACTGCCCTGGTTGGGAAAACGGGTGAAATACAAATTCCCGTCTCCATCGTACACCCCGTAAGATGCCTGCCACAAAGGAAGCGGGCTTCGCTGCAGGCTTGCCGGGTCAACGGTAAACAATTGCGGGGCTTGTGTTTGCGTGTAAAGATTACTTCTGAAAAGGATCTTTCCATCGGGCAGGTATCCCGAAGGGAAGATGGCACTGCCGTCGTAGGTGATTCTTTTGGGAACGCCGCCGGCAGCCGGCATGGTATATAACTCCGACGGACCTTCGTACTGGCCGATAAAAACAAGCTGCTGCCCGTCGGGTGAAAACCTGGCCGCCGATTCCATTCCCGCATGGGTGGTAAGACGGGCACTGTTGCCAGTGGATAAATCGTATGTCCACAGGTCACCTTCAGCCGTAAATACAATTGAATTTCCATGAATCGCAGGATAGCGGTAATATCCTTTTTGCTGGCCATTCGCTGCAACGCAGCACAGGAGGGCCAATGCCGACAGTAGCCGGATTTGCATAACGGGTTCTTTTGGGTTTATTTATATATCAGCACTTCTATTTTTCCGTCGGCATGCACTACGCCGCGGTACATGCCTTCCGTATTAAACGGCATGGCATACCGGCCGTTCCTGTCTACCGCAATGAGCCCGCCGTCGCCTCCCAGGGCCGGCACCTGCTTCATCACCAGTTCATTGGCGGCATCCGCCAGCGAGAACTTCCCGTACTGCATCATGTCGCTGATGGTTTTGGCAACCACCAGCCGTATAAAGTATTCACCCCAGCCGGTGCAACTGATGGCGCAGGTCTTGTTATTGGCGTAGGTACCTGCGCCGATAATGGGCGCGTCGCCGATACGGCCGTATTTCTTATTGGTCATCCCGCCGGTGCTGGTACCGGCGGCCAGGTTACCCGACTTATCAAGCGCAACGGCGCCTACAGTGCCAAATTTCGAGTCTTTGTTCTCAAACAGGAAAGCCTGCGTGGTTTTTTTGCCGCCATGATCCAGTTCCGTTTTCATCGAATCTTCCTGTCTCACCCGCTGCAGCCCCTTCCAGCGCTCTTCCGTATAGAAATAGGAAGGATCAACGATCTGCAGCCCCTGGTCGGCCGCGAATTTCTCGGCGCCTTTACCCGCCATCATAACATGGTTGCTCTTTTCCATCACCGCCCGGGCGGCCAGTATGGGATTGCGGATGACCGTTACGCCGGCCACCGACCCCGCCTGGAGGCCGCTGCCGTCCATCACCGCCGCGTCCATTTCATTTTTCCCCTCGCTGGTAAAGACAGCGCCTTTGCCGGCATTGAACAGCGGATTGTCTTCCATTACCAGGATGGCCGCGGTAACGGCATCGATGGCTTTTCCGCCCGACTGCAAAACGGCGTACCCCTGCCGAAGGGCCAATGTTAAAGCGTCGCGGTAAGCTTTCTCCTTTTCAGGGCTCATCTGGCTTTTAAGAATGGTGCCCGCGCCGCCGTGGATCACCAGCACGTAGTTTCCCGCGGGCTTTTCAGCACGATTTTGGCTAAATCCACTGTTAAAAAGCAAGATTCCCAATAAACTGTATATCAGTCGCATATATTAATTTCGTTGAATTGACCGGTTATCCGTGTCACCAAAGTAGCGAATCCTGAAAAAACTACTCTCCATAATCGGTTATATCCTGCTGTCGCTGCTGCTCCTGGTAGTGCTGGTTTATTTCCTGCTGCAAACCACGCCTGTACAGAACTATATCGCCCGGCAGGCGGCCAGCCGCTTGTCCAAGGCACTGAAAACCGAGGTGAAGGTATCTCATATCGACCTTGCTTTTTTCAACACGCTGGAGCTGAAAGGCACCCTGGTGCGCGACCTGCAGAAAGATACCCTGCTCTATGCCGGCAGCCTGAAGGTAAATATAACCGATTGGTTTTTCTTTAAAGACAAGGCCGAGCTGAAATACGTGGGGCTGGAAAATACCCTTGTTCACCTGCACCGGCGCGACTCGGTATGGAACTACCAGTTCCTCGTCGATTATTTCTCGGGGCCCTCTACCGGCACATCGAACAACCCGATCGAACTGTCGGTCAGCAAGGTCGATTTCAAGAATATCCGGGTTTTGCAGGAAGACGAATGGCGGGGTGAGAACATGGGGCTTACGCTCTCGTCGCTGATGCTTGAAACCGATACGTTCGACCTGCATAAGAAAAACATCCATATTACCAGCCTGGTATTGTACCAGCCGGTATTTTCCATTTACAACTACACCGGCTACCGGCCACCGCGAACTTTTACCGGCAACGACAGCATTCCCCCGAACGATCCCGAACACCTGCGCTGGAATGCAGGCAGGTGGAACCTGCGCATCAATAACCTGGTGATCAACAACGGCGCTTTCAAAAACGACGTGAAGACCGACCGGAAGCCGTATTATTATTTTGACGGCGCGCATTTTATGTGGGGGAAGATCAACGCCCGCTTCAGCGACGTGGCGCTGCTGAACGATACCATCAGCGCTGCGGTAGACCTTGCCACACAGGAAAGATCGGGCTTCCAGGTTAAAAAGCTGAAGGCCAATATGCGCTTCCATCCCGAGGCCATGGAATTCAACCAGCTCGACATCCGTACCAACCGCAGCCACCTGCGGAATGCTTTCGCCATGCGCTACAAGACGTTCGACGACATGAGCGATTTCATTGAGAAAGTAGTACTCGACGGGCAATTCACCGACGCAGTTATACATAGCAGTGACATCGCCTATTTTGCGCCTGAGCTGGCCAACTGGGACAAAGAGATCAGCATTTCGGGCAAGGCCCAAGGAACCGTAAGCGACCTGAAAGGCGACCACCTGCGGGTAAACGCCGGCAAGAATACCTTCCTGAACGGCGATTTCAGGATCGCGGGCCTACCGGATATAGAAAAGACCTATATCGATTTTACGGCCAACGATTTTCGCACCACCTATGCCGATGCAGCCCGCTTCCTGCCCGGTATCACCGATATCACGGAACTCAACCTGCCCAGCCTCGAATACCTAAAATTCAAAGGCAGTTTCACCGGCTTCATTCGCGATTTTGTTACCTATGGCACCCTGGAAACGGCGCTGGGCACCCTGGCCACCGATGTGAATATGAAGATCCCCGAAAAAGGCATCGCGTCGTACAAAGGCCGGCTCAGCACCGAAAACTTCGAGCTCGGCACACTGGTCAAAAACAGCCAACTGGGGTATGTGGCTTTTGAGGGAGACGTTATCGGGAAGGGATTCACCATGAGCAACAACCTCGACGCCACCCTGAAAGGCAGCGTGCCATTCATCGAATACAATAACTACCGCTACAAAGACATTGTGGTAGACGGAAAACTGGCGAAAAAGAAGTTCAACGGGAACCTCGTCATCAACGACGAGCACCTGGAAGCAACCCTCCGGGGGCTGGTGGACCTCTCGGGCAAAGTACCGCGCTTCGATTTCGAGGCGCTGGTGAATGTGGCCAACCTGCGGCCGCTCCATTTCACCCGCGAAGAAGTGGACCTGAACGGCAATTTCAACGTAAATTTTTCGGGTAACACGATCGACAACTTCATCGGCGTGGCCCGTATTTCGGAAGCATCGGTATTCAAGAACGGGCAGAAAATATCGTTCGATTCGCTGTACGTCGAATCTTCGGTGCAGGGCAAGGGCAATAAGACCATCAACATCCAAAGCAATGAGCTCGACGCCGTACTGGCCGGAGAATTCAATATAAGCTCCCTGCCCGACGCCTTTCAGACTTTCCTGAACCGCTATTATCCCAGCTATATCGCCGCATCGAAGAAAAAGGTCGATAACAATTTCAGCTTCTCGATCGTTACCCGTAAGGTGGATGATTACCTCGACCTGCTCGACAAACGCTTCAAGGGTTTCAACTACACCACCCTCAACGGCCGTATCAATACACGCGAAAACGTCTTCGAGCTCGACGCTGAAGTGCCGCAGTTCAGTTATAAGAACCTTGCTTTTACCGACCTGAAGTTGCAGGGGCGGGGCACGTACGATTCACTGGCGGTGACTTCGACGGTAGGTGATATTTTCGTGAACGACAGCCTCCATTTTCCCGGCACCGAACTGTCGGTAACGGCCGCCAACGACCTGTCGAAGGTCAACATCCGCACCAGCGCCAACCAAACCCTCAACAGCGCCGACATATCGGGCAGCGTGCAAACGCTCAGAGATGGCGTGCGCATTCTTTTCGACCCTTCGCATTTCGATATCAACAACAAGCAATGGACCATTGAAAAAGGCGGCGAACTCATTCTCAGCCGCGAGCTGGTAACAAGCGATGGTGTGCGGATATTCAGCGGCGACCAGGAAGTATTGCTCACGTCTGCGCCCTCGTCGATCGGAAAAGGGAACGACCTGCGCATCGACCTGAAAAAAATAAATATCGGCGACTTCACCCCCTTCTTTGTGAAAAGCAACCGGTTTGAAGGGCTGCTCACAGGGTCGGTGGAAGTGATCGATCCCTTCGGCAACCTGCAGGTCGATGCTACTGCAAGCGCCGAGCAGTTCCGGGTCGACAACGATTCGATCGGGGCCGTTTCGCTAAGCAGCAGCTACAACCATAAAACCGGTAAAGTACAGCTCGGGGCCAATGCCCAAAATCCCGATTATAAATTCGACATCTCCGGCCTGGTCAATACCAAAGACAGCCTGTCGGATGCCATCGATATCACCACCACCCTGAAAGACACGAAAGTTGACCTGCTGCAGCAATACCTGGGCAGCATTTTCAGCAAGGTGGAAGGCAGGGCCACCGGCCAGTTGCGCATTGTGGGTGCGCCCAATACGCTCAAATACCTGGGCGATGTAACGCTGCAGGACGGCGGGCTGCGGGTCGCCTACACGAAAGTGTATTATAAAATACCTACGGCCAAGGTCAAATTCAGCGACGGCCTCATTGATTTTGGCCAGTTGCAGATACGGGATACGCTCGGCAACAGCGGCAATATACTGGAAGGAAAGCTCTACCATAATAACTTTAAAGACATGGTGTTCGACTTCCACATACAGTCGAACCGCCTCCTGCTGCTCAATACTACGGCGGCCGACAACGATCTTTTTTACGGCAACGTCATCGGCCGCGCCGATATGACCTTTAACGGTCCTGAGTACGACATGGCCATGAACATCAGCGGTGAGCCGACCGACAGTTCAAAAGTGTATATAGCCACCAAAACAAGCCGCGAAAGCGCCGACGCCGATTTCATTGTATGGAAACAATATGGTAAGGAAATGGAAGAGGCGGCGCCTTACGGGCAGGAATCCAACCTCACCGTTTCGCTCGATATCACAGCCAACAACAAAGCCACGGTGTATATGATCATCGACGAAATGACGGGCGATATCATCCAGGCGCGGGGCAACGGCAACCTGAAGATGAAGGTGGGCACCAATGAGAACTTCACCATGAACGGCCGTTATGAAATAGAAAGCGGCTATTATAATTTCAATTTCCAGGCCGGCCGGAAAACCTTTAAGCTGATGCCCGATCACAACAACTATATTTCGTGGACGGGTGATCCCTATGAAGCGGGACTGAAGATCGACGCACTCTACGAAGCCGATAACGTGCGCTTCAGCGACCTGCTGAGCAGCGGCGGGTTTAACATCGTTGACGAAAACGTGCGCAAGTACCGTGGTACCGTGAATGTGATCGCCAATATCACCGACAAGCTTTCGTCGCCCAAGATCGGGTTCCAGATAGAGCTGCCGGATAACAGCCCGGTGAAGAACAATTTCAGCGCCCAGTCACTGATCGAGCTGATCCAGCGCGATGAAAGCGAATTGTACAAGCAGGTTTCTTACCTGATCCTGTTCAACCAGTTCGG
>JBDHYM010000189.1:0-5947 GCA_039811405.1 Flavihumibacter sp.
TTCGTAATTTAGTGTCAGAATTTAATGGGTTAGTAAGTAAAGGGTCAGCAGTGATGCTGGCCTTTTTACTTTTCACCGGAACCACCTCTTTTAATTGCATTCTTTCCGTCTTCTTTGAACTGAATGAGCAAACTGAAATCAGCCTTTTTCTGCCAGCATTGTGGTTTTGAAAGCGCCAAATGGTTGGGTAAATGTCCATCGTGCCATCAATGGAACAGTTTCGTGGAAGAAATCAAACAGAAACCTGCTAAAACCATTTCAGGCTGGCAGGCCGGCCATCATAAAACAGGCAACGCGGCTACCCTGCTCAGCGATATTCCAGTTGGTCACGAACAAAGAATCAGCTGCACCGATACAGAACTCAACCGTGTGCTGGGCGGCGGCATCGTTCCCGGCAGCATTGTGCTGGTGGCAGGCGAACCGGGCATCGGCAAATCAACATTGTTTCTGCAGGTCGGCTTGCAAATGCAGAACACGCGCGTACTGTATGTAAGCGGCGAAGAAAGCGAACAACAGATACGCATGCGGGCCGCGCGCATTCCTTTCCAAAACCCGTCGTTTTACCTGTTGACAGAAACCAATACGACAGCCATTTTCCAGGAAGTAAAAAAAATCGGGCCTGACCTGATCATCATCGACTCTATACAAACGCTCCAAACGGACCTGATCGAATCTTCGCCGGGAACCGTATCGCAGATCCGCGAGTGCGCCGCTGAATGGCAACGGTTTGCCAAAGCATCGCAGGTACCGGTATTCCTGATCGGCCACATTACGAAAGACGGTTCCATTGCAGGGCCGAAGATCCTGGAGCACATGGTAGATACGGTGCTGCAATTTGAAGGCGACCGTCATTTTGCCTACCGTTTGTTGCGCACGCTTAAGAACCGCTTTGGCTCCACCCACGAGCTGGGTGTGTATGAAATGACGGGAAGCGGCATGAAGCCCGTGCTCGATCCGGGCGATATCCTGCTGGGAGAAAAAGACGACTCGCTCAGCGGCGTCGCCATCGCAGCCGGCATTGAAGGCATGCGGCCTTTCCTGATAGAAGTGCAGGCGCTCGTAACCGGCGCCTCTTACGGTACTCCTCAACGCGCGGTAACCGGTTTCGATACGCGACGCCTGCAGTTGCTGCTCGCCGTGCTTGAAAAAAGAGGGGGGTTCGCTTTTTCATCGCGGGATGTGTTTCTGAATATCGCCGGTGGCATAAAAGTAGAAGACCCCGCCATCGACCTCGCGGTGCTCTGCGCCCTGCTCAGCTCGTTCGACGACCAGCCGTTGCCGAAAGGCACGTGTTTCGCAGGTGAGGTGGGGCTCAGCGGCGAGATTCGCTCCGTAAACCGGATCGACCAGCGCATTGCCGAAGCCGCCAAACTGGGTTTTGAAAAAATACTCATCCCACGGAATAATTTTAAAAGCCTGCCGGCAATAAAAAAGGGAATAGAGATCGTGCCCGTAGGCAAAGTGGAAGAAGTATACCGCCTCCTGTTTTAACAGGTGTTTTCACCCTTGTATAACCCGCGCCGCCGCCGGAGATTTGCTGCATGCAAAAATGGCTGGGCGAAATGGGCCGCTCCTTACGGTCGATCGTGTACCCGCATTGCTGCACCGCCTGCGGCAGCAATGTGCTGCCGCCAGCAAACGGAATATGTACCCACTGCCTGCAGCAATTACCGCGTACCGGTTTCCTGCAGCAGCGCGACAATCCGGTGGCCCGTGTTTTCTGGGGAAGGCTTCCGCTGGAACAGGCAGCCGCCCTGGTATGGTTCCAGCAGCATTCGGCCGTGCAGCAACTCATGCATGGTATAAAATACGGTGGCCGGAAAGACGCCGCCTTCCAGCTCGGCCGGTGGATGGGTTACCAGTTGCTCGACAGCGCCTGGCTACAACAAATAGATGGCCTGTTACCCGTACCGCTGCATGCAAGCCGCTTCGCAGCGCGTGGATACAACCAGGCCGCCTGCCTTTGCGAAGGCATTGCACAGGTTTGCAGCCTGCCGCTTATACTATCGGCAGTGCAAAGACAGCTTGCCACCAGCACGCAAACCAGGCAACACCGCAAAGCAAGATGGAACAATATGAAGCAGGTATTCGCGGTGCAAAATGAAGCGCTGCTTTGCAACAGGCACCTGCTGCTGGTCGACGATGTGGTCACCACCGGCGCCAGTCTTGATGCGCTCGGCCAGCAACTGCGGCGGCTGCCGGGCGTACGGTTGTCGGTTTGCTGTTTCGCTTACACCGCTCCCCACTAAAAAGGAATCATTATTTTTGACCACATATATGCGTTGTGTATCGTTGCTGCTGGCAACCTGCTTCCTGATTGCTACCGCCTGTACCAAAGACAGGCGCTTTTACGCGACCGATATACAACCCGCTATCGGCATCGACACGCTTCATTTCGATACCCTGTTTACGCAGGCCGGCTCCAAAACCTTTCATTTCCTCGTTCACAATAATAACAGCGGGCGGCTGCAGATCGATCGCATTCAACTGGCGGGTGGCGGCGGCAGTTATTTCCGCATCAATGTAAACGGCATCGAGGGCCCGTCGGTAGAACAGGTCGATATCGGCCCGTACGACAGCGCCCATGTTTTCGTCAACGCCTATATTCCGCCATCGGCTACCCAACTGCCTTTTGTGATCAGCGACAGCATTGGCATTCACTGTAACGGCCTTACGCAATGGGTGCAACTGGAAGCATGGGCGCAGAATGCCCACTATATCAAAAACGGCATTATCCAAAACAATACCACCTGGAAAGGCGATCTTCCTTATGTAGTGCTGGGCCCGTTGCTCGTTGCAGAAACGGCCACGCTTACCATCGGAAAAGGCGCCCGCATCTATTGCCACGCCGATGCAGCCATACAGGTCGACGGCAACCTGCAGGCCCTGGGCGATGCGGCCGAAAAAGACCGTATTGTTTTTACCAGCGACCGGCTTGATGCGCCGTACATCGATTACCCCGGCGCCTGGCCGGGCATCCGTTTCGGCGAGCAGAGCCGCGAGAACCTGCTGCAGTATGTCAGCATCCGCAACGCCTATCGCGGTATTACCCTCCAGGCGCCGATGACGGCCTACCCCTCGCTGGTGCTGGAGCAGACAGAGATCCGCAATATGCTCGACGCGGGATTGCTGGCATCGGGCGCCCATATCCGCGCCAACAATTCGGTATTCGTCAACTGCGGCCGCAATATCCGCCTCGAATTCGGCGGTGAATATTATTTCACCCATTGCACCATCGCCAGCTTCAACAACAATTATTTCCCCCATAAAGAGCCGGTGGTGTATATCAGCAACAGCAGAACAGTGAACGAAAACCGGGAAACCGCCCCGTTATCGGCCATTTTTACCAACACCATCGTGTGGGGAGAAAGCGCCGAGGTGCCCAACGAACTGGTGGCCGACAGAAGCGGGAGCGATCGTTTCAATATCCAGTTCAACAATGGCATCTGGAAAATGCAGTTGCTGCCCGACGACTATAATACGGTGGGCACCCTGACCAATGCCGACCCCCTTTTTGTGTCGACCGGCAAGCTGCATATACCGGTAGATCTTCACCTGCAGCCCGGCTCGCCGGCCATTGGCCTCGGTACCATGACCGGCATCCGGGTCGACTTCGACGGACAGCCCCGCGCACCAATAAATCCCGATGCGGGTGCATTTCAACAACAATAAACAAAGGATATTTGTATAGTCTAAAACACCATTGATATGAAAACACTTCTTATAGCCATGATAACGCTGGCCTTCACCGGCATCTATGACTTCAAGCTGACCAGCCTCGACGGCAAGCCTTTCGACCTGGCCGCCTACAAAGGCAAAAAGATACTGATCGTGAACACTGCCTCGGCCTGCGGCTTTACCCCGCAATACGCCGACCTCGAAAGCCTTTATGAGAAATACAAAGACAAACTGGTGGTGATCGGCTTCCCCGCCAACAACTTCATGAACCAGGAGAAAGGAACCAATGCCGAGATCGCCGCTTTCTGCAAAAAGAATTACGGCGTCAGTTTCCCTATGAGCGAGAAGATCTCTGTGAAAGGCGACGATATCCACCCCCTGTTCAAATACCTCACCGAAGAAGCCGAAAAAATGGGCGTGAAAGATCCCATCAAGTGGAATTTCACCAAGTTCCTGGTAGATGAGAACGGCAAGCTGCTGGCGGTTTTTCCCAGCAAAGTGAAACCGACCGACGAAGCCATCACCAAATACCTGAACTGACAAGGAATGCGATTTGAAGAAGTAACCGGTCAGTTGCCGCTGAAAACGCAACTGACCGAAATGGTATTGCAGAATCGCCTGAGTCATGCCTTGCTGGTGCTGGGCCGCGAAGGATCGGGGGCCCTGCCGCTGGCCCGTGCCTTCGCGCAATATGTTGTTTGTGAAAAAGCGCTGCCTCAATCGCTCAGTGACGCCTGCGGCACCTGCCCCGCCTGCCTGAAGGCCGCGCAGCAGGTTCACCCCGACATCCATTTCTCTTACCCGGTGATCCCCAAAAAGCCCGGCGATAAACCCGTCAGCACCGACTATGCGGCCGAATGGCGCAGCTTTTTGCAAAGCCAGCCTTATGGCAATTTGTACGACTGGCTGCAATTCATCCGCGCCGAAAACCGGCAGGGAAATATTACGGCAGAAGAGTGCAACGACATCATCCGCAAGCTGAACCTGAAAACCTTTGAAAGCAAATACAAGGTGCTGCTGATGTGGATGCCCGAATACCTGGGCAAAGAAGGCAACAAGCTGCTGAAGCTGATCGAAGAGCCGCCGGCCAATACCCTGTTTTTGCTGGTAGCCGAGAATGAAAGCCTGGTATTGCCCACCATTTTGTCGCGCTGCCAACTGGTAAAGGTGCCCGCGCTGACCGATACCGATATCAGCCATTACCTGGAAATATCAGCACAACTGCCGGCGGCCGAGGCCCGGCAACTGGCCGTAATCAGCGAGGGCAATATACGCGAGGCTTTGCAGCAACTGAAGAACGCCGACGGCGATTTCCAGCAGCAGGTGCGCGAATGGCTGAACGCCCTGCTTAAGAACGGCCCCATCGCCCTGGTAAAATGGATAGAAGAAACCAGCAAGGAAGGACGCGAAAAGCAAAAGCAGTTTTTGCGTTATTTCAACCACCTGCTGGAACAGGCCATCAGGCTGGCGACCCTGGGTGCCGAGAGCGAATGGGCGCGGGGTTTACCGCCGGAAGAAAAAGACTTCATCACCCGGCTCAATAAAATGGCCTCGCTGGCGCAGCAATGTGCCATGGTGGAAGAGCTTGATAAAGCCGCTTATTACATCGAACGGAACGCCCACGCCAAAATGCTGTTCCATGCATTGAGCATAAAGCTGTTCCATATACTGCGCGACAAGACGCGGATATCGACCTGGTAGAAATCTGTATATTTGTCAGATTCAATTTATTAACATTCATATTTTAACTATATATGGGATGCGGAAGCTGTGGAACGGGTGGAGGAACACCCAAGGGCTGCAAGAGTAACGGAGGCTGCTCTACGGGTGGCTGCAACCGGATGAACACATTCGACTGGTTACAAAACCTTCCCTTTGCCGACATCGATTCAGCCTGTAAGGTGGTGGAGGTGTCGTTTAATAAAGGAAGCCGCAAGGATTTTTTCAGGAACAATGCCCTGCAACCTTTTGAAAAAGGCGACCAGGTTACCGTGGAAGGGGTGAGTGGGGTGGATGTGGGCGAGATCAGCCTAACGGGCGAAATCGTTCGGCTGCAACTGAAGAAAAGAGGGGCCAATGAATTTGACCCCGAAATGAAAAAGGTATTACGACGGGCCAGCGACCGCGATCTCGACCTGATGAAGATCAACAAGGCCCGCGAACCCGAAGCCGTGATCCGCGCGCGCGCCATTGCCCGCCAGCTCAAGCTCGACATGAAGATCAGCGAAGTGGAGATACAGGCCGATGGGCGCAAAGCCACTTTCTTTTA
>JBDHYM010000190.1:0-5935 GCA_039811405.1 Flavihumibacter sp.
ACAAAACCGGCATCGGCATTGCGGCGGCGCTGGTGGCCGCGCACCTGCATCCAGCCGCTGCAAATGGCGAGCTTGTAAGGCTGCAGCTTTTTCAGCCAGGGTGTGCCGTCGGCGCTGGGTGGCGCGATGATCACTGCTTTCTGCAGCAGGGCCCGCGGCGTGTCGGGCGTGATGCGTACAACGGGCTGCAGGGCATGGCCTGCAGCGATCAGTGTTTCCTGCGCATTGGCGACGGCGCCGTGCGCGTATATCAGCGGAAAAGAATAACGGATGGCTTCTATCACCCGTTGTGCCTTGCCCAGGCTGTAGGCCAGCAGCACCGAATTGTAACCCTGTGCCTGGTTTTCGGTTATCCATTGCCGTATGCTGCTGTATATTTCGGCTTGCGGCTGCCATTGGTAGATCGGCAGGCCGAAAGTTGATTCGGTAACAAAATGCTGGCAGGGCACGGGCTCGAAAGCGCCGCTGATGCCGTCATCGACGGTTTTATAATCGCCGCTGACCACCCAGGTTTCATGCGCGTCGGTTATACATACCTGTGAGGATCCGATGATATGGCCGGCGGGATGCAGGCTGATCGAAATGCCGTTCAGTGAAATGGTTTCGCCCCAGGGCAGCACCTGGATCGAGTCGGCGTTCAGCCGCAGTTGCAGCAGCGGCCGGGTATCTGTATGGCAGAGATAATGCGCCGAGCCGGGGCGGGCATGATCACTGTGGGCATGGGTGATCACGGCTTTGTCGACGGGTGCCCAGGGATCGATATAAAATCCGCCCTTGGGGCAGTAGAGGCCCTTATCGGTGAACTGGATGAGTGGCATGACAGTCAACTGCCACTAAAAAATCGTGCTAACGGTGCCATTGAGCTTTTTAACAACATATATCTTTTTGTTCTCGAAATAATCGAGCTGCTGGTTCTGCCTGTCGAGCAGTACCGGTTGGATATTGTAATCGGTAAAGAGCTTGTATTTGTTTTCCCCCAGGCCGGAAGCGATATTCGGACCCAGCTCGTGCAGCAGCTTTCCGAACCGGTAGAGCGTTTCATACCCGCGGAATACCATGTCGCTCGGCCGTGAATACAGCTTGTTTTTGAAATAGTCAAGAACGGAATTGCTGAGCGGGTCTGTGCGCATCGGGTTGAACGGGGTGGTGTACAGGATTTCCAGGTCTTTGTAGTCGCGTTTTTCAAAATCCCTGATCGCGTCCCACGTAGGCATGCCCATTACCTGCAGGGGATAGGTCTTGACAACGCCGGCCAGTTGGCTGCACAGGTTTTTCGCAAACTGTTCGTCGAGGCTGCCGGCCAGTACAAAATTGTTTTTGGTGCTGTCGAGATAGGGGGTTAGCTGGTCGATGGTAAACGTGGAGGGCAGGTTCACATACCGAAGCTTTACCGGTATACCCAGGGTTGATTTTTCCACGCTGGTCAGATAAGTTTTTAGCCGGTCTTCCTGGGCGCCGGCTTTTCGAAACACTGTAATGGTCTGGTTGCTGAAATTCTTCTGCAGGTATTTGTAAATGCCTTCGCAATGCGTCATCAGGGTGCTGTTCAGCACTACCATATAGGGATTGTTGGTGATGCCGCCGTCGTTGGGCAGGTTGACATTCACAAAGGGAATTTGGTTTTTGGCGGCATAATCGGCGAGCGGGCGGATCTCGTTATTGGCAACCTGCGCCAGCAGCAGGTGGGCTTCCGCTATATCGGGGGTTTTCAGCAGGTCGTAGATCGAACCCGCTTTGCGGGTATCCACAATGCGTACATCCAGCGGCAGTTTTTCCTTATTCAGCGAGTCAATGGCCAGTTGCACGCCTTCGTAAAACTCAAGTCCCGGCAAAAAATAGCGGGGGAATTGCCGTGCAAAACGGTATTGCCCGGCAGCGTCGAAGGCAGAGTCGAGGTAAAGCGGCAGCAGCACCGTGATCACCTGTTTGCCGTTCACCAGCGGCCGGCTTTGGGACTCGATGGCGGGCGGTAAGCTGTCCTGTTTCTGCTGCAAACTGTCCTGCGCACGCAGCCCGGAGGCGCTCACCAGCATTATTGTCAGAAGTATCCAAAGACGGCTGCGTGTCATCATAATTCTTGCGGTTAGATGCTTATTCCCATTCGATGGTTGCAGGGGGTTTGCTGCTGATATCGTACACTACACGGTTAATGCCGCGCACGTTGTTAATGATATCATTCGAAATGTATGCCAGAAAATCATACGGCAGGTGCGCCCAGTCGGCCGTCATACCGTCTACCGACGTAACGGCCCGCAGGGCTACGGTGTATTCATAAGTCCGTTCGTCGCCCATCACGCCCACACTTTTCACCGGCAGCAGAATGGCGCCGGCCTGCCAAACGGTTTTATAAAGATGTTGCGCCTTAAGGGCATCGATATAACGGGCATCGGCTTCCTGCAGCAGGGCCACTTTTTCAGGAGTCACTTCGCCGAGGATGCGGATGGCCAGGCCCGGGCCGGGGAAGGGGTGGCGGTCGAGCAGCTCATCGGGAATACCCAGCTCGCGGCCCACGCGGCGTACTTCGTCTTTGAACAGGAAACGCAGCGGCTCTACCAGGCGCAGCTTCATGGTGTCGGGAAGGCCGCCCACATTGTGGTGCGATTTGATGGTCACCGAGGGCCCGTGCACCGAAACACTTTCGATCACGTCGGGGTAGATCGTGCCCTGGCCCAGCATTTCAATGCCTTCGATCCGATGGGCTTCTTCCTGGAATACGTCGATGAACAGCCGGCCGATCACTTTGCGTTTGGCTTCGGGGTCTGACTGCCCTGCCAGCTCGCGGTAAAAAGCGGCTTTGGCGTCAACGCCCTTTACGTTCAGGTGCAGGTTATCCTTATAGGTTTTGAGCACCTGTTCAAATTCGCCTTTGCGCAATACGCCGTTATCGACGAAAATGCCGTAGAGGTTATCGCCGATGGCGCGGGAAATCAGGGTGGCGGCTACCGTGCTGTCGACCCCGCCGCTCAGGGCCATGATCACTTTGCGGTTGCCTATCTGCTCTTTAAGGGCGGCGACGGTATCGGTTACGAAATGGGCGGGCGTCCAGTCTAGTGCGCAGCCGCAGATATCGACCAGGAAATTCTTCAGCAGCTTCTTGCCTTCCACGGAATGATATACCTCGGGGTGAAACTGTACGGCGTGCAGGCTGCCCTCGCCATCCACCTTACGGAAAGCGGCAACGGGGATCGATTCGGTATCGGCCAGCAGCTCGAAGCCGGCGGGCAGCGCTTTGATCGAATCGCCATGGCTCATCCAGACCTGCGAGCTGGGCGACATACCTTTCAGAATAGGATCTTCGGCCCGCAGACGGATCACGGCGCGGCCAAATTCGCGCTTGTCACTCCGTTCCACCACGCCGCCGAATTGTTTGGCGGCGAGCTGCGCGCCGTAACAAACACCCAGCACCGGACGCTGCTGCATCATCGACCTGATATCCACCGCAGGTGCATTGGGCTCATTGACCGAACAGGGCGAGCCGGAGAGGATAATTCCCTTCAGGCTGGCATCAATGTTGAATGGCTGGTGATAGGGAATGATCTCGCAATAGACATTTGCCTCGCGTACGGCGCGGGCGATCAATTGCGTATATTGGGAACCGAAATCAAGAATAAGTATCTTCTCTGTCATGGTGGCGCGAAGGTAAACAATTTAAACCCCGGTTATGCGGTACACGATTCTCTTTTCAGCGATGCTGGTGCTGAGCTCCTGTGTTTTCGAGGTGGGTAAACCCGTGAAAGGCGATGGCCATGTGGTGACCAAAACCCGCCAGCCCGGCTCTTTCAGCCGGGTGGAGCAGAAAGGGTCGTTCAACCTGGAGCTGGCAACAGGCGATGTGAACGAAGTACAGATCATTGCTGAAGACAATATCGCCGAGCACATCGAAACCTCCCTGGAGGCGGGTACGCTGGTGATCAAAACCCGGAAAGGTTTCCGGCTGCGACCCACGCGTGAGATCAGGGTGTTGGTGACGGCACCCACCTATACTTCGGTGGAGAGCTTCGGTTCGGGCGACATCAGCAGCAAGTCCACGTTGGCCGGCACCGGCAGCCTGGAGATCCGTACCCGGGGCAGCGGCAATATTCGCCTGGCCGTGCAGGTGCCTGAAGTGGATGCCAGCACTGCCGGTAGCGGAAACGTTGACCTCAGCGGCGAATGCAACCGCGTTTCGCTGTCGAGTACCGGCAGCGGCAATCTTACCACCGACCGTCTCAGCGCCGAAACGGCCAATGTCGATATAAAAGGCAGCGGAGACGCCAGTGTATATGCCGGCAAAGAGCTGGTGATAGCGGTGAAAGGCAGCGGCAATGTACGATACCGCGGCAATCCTTCTATCCGCTCTGATATCAAAGGCAGCGGCAGCGTGGAGAAGATCGATTAGGGCTGCGGAAAGCGCTTATTTCAGCAACCGGTACACGGGGTACCGGTTGTGTTCGGGCTCGTACCAGGGTGAGTTCCTGAATACGAAATCGAGCTGGGCCCGCCCGCTTTTCGCAAAGGCGGTATCGGCAGCCTGTTTCCGGCGAAGCGATTGCTGCAGTTCTTCCTGCGCCTGCAGCCACTCGGCGCCGGTATCTTCAAACATATAGGCGCTGTAGCCTTCTTTCGCATTGAGGATAGGGTCAAAGAAATTCCAGGTGAAATAGGCGTCGGTGGCCGCCGGTTCCAGCGTTTCGATGATAAAACGATTGGCGGGCTGGTTCATCATAATAAGCCAGTCGCCTTTTCTGAAAGCAATTTTTTGCGTTACCGTGCGAACCGAATCAAGGGTGTTGAGGTGATGTCCTTCGAAAGGCCGCGGCATGCTCGAATAGCCAAGCACCTGGTAGTATTCTACTTCCAGCAGGCTGTCGTGCTGCAGGGCGCGCATCTCCACCTGGTTGGCCCTGAGCCGGTCGATCACTTTCCACCAGCCCTGGGGAATAATATAGGCCTTGGGTTTTTCCACGAAGTTTTTCGGCGTATATACGTTGTACACGTTCACCCATTGTTCGAAAGGTTTGCTGCGGTCGTAGTAGAGGCGTGGCTGCCCGCTGATGGCGCTGGGTTTGCGGCCGGCTTCATAGCCTTTGAACAGCAGGGGGCGTGACGCAGATTTATCAAGCTCCCAGCGCAACGGGAAGCGAGTGGCGGTCAGCTTTTCGCTGATGGCCGCCTGCCGGACAGCCAGTATGCTGTCGCCTTTGGCGGAAGCAAATTCAACGAACGAGATCATAAGGTCGTGCGTGGCTTTGACCCGTTGCGGGTAGGGCTTCAGCATGTGCGTTTCAGGCATGAAAGAAAAGCAACCCCACAGGGCTGCATAACCTGTGCTGTAGCGCGGGGTTTCCATGAACTCGGGCCAGCCCGACACGGGTGTATCACTGAAATTATTTACATAGGGGATGAGGTCGTACCCCTTGCTTTTCATCAACTGGTAAATACCCGGCTCGAAAGAACGGTTCATGAATTCGCCCATGGCGCCGCCAAGCTTGCTGTGCTGCGTGGCGATCAGGGTCATTACGTGCTGGTAATCGGCGCCGTTGCTCACATGGTTGTCGACAAATACATCGGGTTTTACATAATGAAAGATAGCGGTGAAGCTGAATGCTTCT
The DNA here is from genome assembly GCA_039811405.1 of Flavihumibacter sp. Lineage (GTDB taxonomy): Bacteria > Bacteroidota > Bacteroidia > Chitinophagales > Chitinophagaceae > Flavihumibacter. Next base: position 5,592 of record JBDHYM010000190.1, read on the forward strand.
TTGGTATCGGCCTTGATGAAATCGCGGTTGAGGTCGTAGTTTTCGGAATTACCCCGGGAGCCGAAGGCCTCGGGACCGTTTTGGTCAACACGGTAAAATTCACCCCGGTTAAGACATCCGCCGATATTATACACCGGTATAAAGGCAAGCGCCACATTGTCGGGGATCTTTGCCTTGCCCGTTACCAGGTCGCGCAGCCAGTTCATGGAAGCGTCGATGCCGTCGGGCTCGCCGGGATGGATGCCGTTGTTGAAGAGCAGCACGACCTTATGCTGTGCATGCCATTTGGCGGGGTCGGCGCTGCCATCGTTCGAGAACAGGGCCAGGTGCAGGGGAAAGCCTGC
>JBDHYM010000191.1:0-5867 GCA_039811405.1 Flavihumibacter sp.
ATACGGTTCGACAGCGACCTGAAAGTGACCATACAGGACCTGGGCTGGCGCAGCGGCGGCCGCTACCTGCCGCAACACTCGGATATCATCACGGTGGCTTACTGGTACCAGAAAGAGCCGCACAATCCATTCCCGGCCCTGCCTGAAAAAGATGCACTCGAAGTCAACTAAGTATATGAAACAGCTACTGATGCCCGCGATGGTCCTTGCCGCCGTAGTGCTTTCTGCCTGCAACGAAAAACCAAAAGAAAAAACCGTGGAAACAACAACCGAATTTGCCCGGGGCAGCCTGGGGTACGACGAACAGTTTCTCCGTAAGCACGACAGCAACCTGGTGCGGCTGGAAGCCGGCAATGCCGTGGTGCTGGTATCGGCCAAATACCAGGGCAAAGTGTTCACCAGCTCGGCCGGAGGCGACTATGGAAGCAGCTTCGGGTGGATCAACTACAAAGCGTTTGGCGGCCCCGTCGATTTGCATATGAATGCCTATGGCGGCGAGAACCGTTTCTGGCTGGGCCCGGAAGGCGGCAGGTATTCGGTCTTCTTCCAGCCCGGCGATTCGATGGTGTTCGACAAATGGAAAACACCTCCGCCTGTCGATACCGAAGCATGGAACGTAACGGCGGCCGACAAGCAATCAGTAACCCTCACCAAAGCCATGCAGGTAACGAATTATGTGGGTTCAAAACTTGACATGACGGTGAACCGCCGCATCAGCATCGCCGGTAAAAATGCCATTGAGCAGGAACTGGGCGTTGCCATTGGCGACAGTATTGCGTACACGGGTTATTCAACGGTTAATACGCTGACCAATGCCGGCAGCATGGCCTGGAATGAAAAGTCGGGCATGCCCTGTATCTGGATACTTGATATGTTCAACCCTTCACCCGCCACCACCATCATCATTCCGTTCAAACCGGGTGGCAAAGGAAAGATAGCCACTACTGATTATTTCGGCGAGATACCCGCAGACCGCATCACGCTGACAGACAAAACCCTGTTCTTTACGGCCGATGGAAAAAGCCGGGGCAAGCTGGGTATTGTGCCCGAAAGAGTGATGCCTTTTGCCGGCAGCTATGATGCGGCCGCCAATGTGCTTACCATTGCGCATTTCACGGTCGATCACCAGGGTCGCTACCTGAACCAGGAATGGAATACGGTGAAGCCGGTATTCAGCGGCGATGCCATGAATGCGTATAACGACGGGCCCCTGGCCGACGGGTCTCAAATGGGACCCTTTTATGAAATTGAATCGGTTTCACCCGCCGCGGCGTTGTCACCCGGTCAGTCGATCGAACACCGCCACGACGTGTATCATTTTACCGGCAGCAAAGACCAGCTTGATGTCATTGCGCAAAAGCTGCTCGGCGTACCACTCAGCGCCATTCCTTCTCCTCAAACCTCCAACCTTCAACCTCAAACGCATTAATATGTTTCCCCGCATTGGAATCCGGCCCATTATCGACGGCCGCCTGGGTGGTATCCGCGAGTCGCTCGAAGACACTACCATGAATATGGCCCGGGCTGTCGCAGACCTGTACACGAAAACCCTGCGGTATCCCGACGGGACCGCGGTGCAGGTAGTGATCGCCGACAGTTGCATCGGCGGCGTGAAAGAGGCTGCCCGTTGTGCAGCCAAATTTGAAAGAGAGAACGTGGGCGTGTCGTTGTCGGTAACGCCTTGCTGGTGTTATGGCAGCGAAACGATGGATATGAACCCGATGCTGCCCAAGGCCATCTGGGGTTTCAACGGAACGGAACGCCCGGGTGCGGTTTATCTCGCCGCTACGCTGGCTGCCCATAACCAGTTCGGCCTGCCCGCCTTCGGTATCTATGGCCACGATGTGCAGGATATGGGCGACGCCACCATACCTGCCGATGTACGGGAGCGGCTGCTGTCGTTTGCCCGCGCGGGGCTGGCGGTCGCCATGATGCGCGGCAAATCTTATCTCGCCATCGGATCGGTGAGCATGGGCATCGCGGGCTCCATTGTCAACAATGATTTCTTCCAGTCGTATCTCGGCATGCGCACCGAGTATATAGACGCTTCGGAAGTGCTGCGGCGTGTGGAAAAAAAGATATACGACGAAGCGGAGTTTGAGAAAGCGATCGCCTGGGTGAAAAAGAATTGCAGGGAAGGGGAGGACTTCAACCCCAAAGAGAAACAATACAGCCGCGGGCAGAAAGACGGGCAATGGGAGTTTGTGACCAAAATGACCATGATCATTCGCGACCTTATGTTTGGTAACGATGCATTGAAAGCGAAAGGCTTTGGCGAGGAGGCGCTGGGTCACAATGCGATCGTTTCCGGTTTCCAGGGGCAAAGGCAGTGGACGGATTTCCAGCCGAATGGTGATTTCTCCGAAGCGCTGCTGAACTCGTCGTTCGACTGGAACGGCATTCGCTCCCCCGTAATGGTGGCTACTGAAAACGATGCCATGAATGGTGTAAGCATGCTGCTGAACTACCTGCTCACCAATACGGCGCAGATATTTGCCGATGTGCGTACGTACTGGAGCCCGGATGCAGTGAAGCGGGTCAGCGGCTGGCAGCCCGACGGCGCCGCGGCCAATGGCTTTCTGCACCTGATCAATTCGGGTTCGGCAACGCTCGATGGCAGCGGCCGGCAAACTGCCGGTGGCAAACCCGTGATGAAGCCTTTTTGGGAGATCAGCGAGCAGGAAGCCGCGGCCTGCCTGGAGGCAACGCGTTTTCACCCGTCGAACGTGGACTATATGCGCGGTGGCGGCTTCAGCTCCAAGTTCGTTTCTCGCGGGGGTATGCCCGTTACCATGTGCCGTATGAATCTTGTAAAGGGACTTGGCCCGGTATTGCAGATCGCCGAAGGCGAAACCATCGAGCTGCCCGAAAAGGTCCATACCATTCTCGACGAACGTACCGACCGTATCTGGCCCACCACCTGGTTTGTACCTAAGCTGACGGGCAAGGGTGCTTTCCGCGACGTGTACAGCGTAATGGCCAACTGGGGTTCAAACCATGGCGCCATCAGCTACGGGCATATCGGCGATCAACTGATTACGCTTGCCTCGATGCTGCGCATACCGGTATGCATGCACAACGTGGAAGAAGAACGCGTTTTTCGTCCCTCGGCCTGGAAAAGCTTTGGCATGGAAGGCGAAGGTGCCGATTACCGGGCTTGTGAGAATTACGGCCCTCTTTATCGATAAAGACTGAATGCCTAACGATATGAATGCCAGAAAAACTTCCCTGTTCACCGGCGAAAATGGCGTCCGCTACCTGGTGCCGTTTATTTTTATCTGCAGCCTGTTCCTGTTATGGGGCTTCGCGCATGGTTTTCTGGATGTGCTCGATAAGCATTTCCAGGATATGCTGCATGTATCGAAAGCGCAAAGCGGCTTTGTGCAGTTCTCCCTGTATATCGGTTATCTCGCCATGGGCATTCCCGCCGGCCTGTTCATCAAAAAATACGGCTACCAGCGTGGCATAATTCTCGGACTCGCGTTGTTTGCCATCGGCGCTTTCCTGTTTTATCCCGCCGCGAAGCTGGAAAAGTTCATTCCCTTCCTGCTGGCGCTGTTCGTGCTGGCTTGCGGACTCGCTTTTCTCGAAACCGCCGCCAATCCGTATTCTACGGTATTGGGCGGAAAGGAACAGGCGGCCCGTCGCATCAATATTTCGCAATCGTTCAACGGACTGGGCTGGATACTGGGTCCGCTGATCGGCGGACTGATGATCTTTGGTGCTGACAAAGCGGCCGAGGGTGAAAAGTTCGACTCGCTGGTACGTCCGTATATGGGCATCGGCACCGTAGTAGTGATCGTAGCGATCATTTTTATGATCATCAAACTGCCTGAGATCAAAGAGGAAAAAGGAACGGAAACAGAAGAAGACCCGCCCATGCGCAACCTGCTGAAGCATCCCGCTTTCATAGTGGCGGTGGTCGCCCAGTTCTTATACGTGGCGGCGCAAACGGGCACCAATTCTTTTTTCATCAACTATGTGATCGATGCCATCCCTAACCTGCGCACGCCGATCTCCGGCATCATGCAGCACCTCGGCTGGTTTGGTGATGTGTTTATGCCGAAAAATGATGAGCAGGCGGCTTCGGTTATTCTTGCCGTAGGCGGCATGGGCGCTTTCTGGGTGGGCCGTTTGTCAGGTTCCTGGTTTATGAAGTTTTTCAAGCCGCACCGATTGCTGGCCATGTATGCCATTGTCAATGTTTGTTTGGTAGTACTGGTTATTGCAGATGCCGGCTGGTGGTCGGTAGTTGCGCTTTTCAGTACCTATTTTTTTATGTCGATCATGTTCCCGACCATTTTCGCGCTGGGTATTGCCGACCTGGGTACGCTGACCAAAAAGGGTTCCTCTTTTTTGGTGATGGCAGTGGCGGGCGGTGCTTTTTGCCCGCCGGTTATGGGCCTCTTCGCCGATCATTTTACCATGGCCACCGGCTTTATTATCCCCCTGTTTTGTTATGCATTCATCGCCTGGTATGCGATATGGGGTGTCGGTAAAGCGGCAAAAACAACCGGCGTTTCCTTTCAACACCATTAAACGTTTTGTATGGGCAAGAACAACAAAAGAAGAAGCTTTCTTCGCAACGTAACGCTCGGCGGCATCGGCGCTGTGATGGCGCCGGCTGCCATTGACAACATACCGGCGGAAAAGCACAGTCACTCCGCGGCAGCAGCCAAAAAAAGAAACAAGGCCACCCTGTCTGAAGGCGGCAGGCCGTTCAACGGCATCTATGAAAACGAACACCTGAACAGGATTGCTTTTCCGATCGGCGGACTGGGTGCAGGTATGTTCTGCCTGGAGGGAACGGGCGCCGTTTCGCATATGAGCATTCGCAACCGCCCCGAGATATACCACGAGCCCTGCATGTTTGCCGCCTTGTGCGTGAAGGGAGAAAAGAATATCGCCCGGGTGCTGGAAGGCCCGTTGCCCGAATGGAAGTTCTTCGGCATGCGCGGCTCGGGACTGGGTTCGGTGGGCACCACCTACGGGCTGCCCCGTTTTTCGGCAGCCAGCTTTGAATCGAAATTTCCCTTCGGCATTGTTCGGTTGTCCGACACCGTTATTCCTATATCGGTTGAGCTCACCGGCTGGAGCCCTTTTATACCAGGAAAGGAGGACGAGTCGAGCCAGCCCGTTGGCGCTTTCGAATACCGTTTTACCAATACCGCAACCAGTCCAAAAGAAATGGTCTTCTCGTTCAGCAGCAAGAATTTCTTGTGGTGGCATGAGAAAACAAACAGCATCGATCCGATTGAAAATGGCTTTATACTACAGCAAAAACCGGGCGCTGACAACAAGCCCGGCAGCGCGTCTTTTGCCGTATTCACCGACGAGCCCGGTACGCAGGTGGATCATTGCTGGTTCAGGGGCGGCTGGTGGGACCCGATGACGATGGCCTGGAACAAGGTGCGCGATGCAGATATTTCCGCGCATCCGCCGGTAGAGAAAGACTCGCCAGGAGCCAGCCTTTACGTACCTTTTACGCTGGGTGCAGGCGAATCCAGAACGATCCGGCTTTATTTTGCCTGGTATGTGCCGTTGTCGGGTTTGCGCATCGGTGAAGTGGTGCCTAAAACCGATTGTAATCCGCTGACAGGTTGCGCCAAAGACTCCTCTTACCTCGATCCGTCGCTCAAGCTGGCGCCAGGCGAAACACATCGCCCCTGGTACAGCAGCCGGCATGCCGATGTGCAGGCGGTGGCGGCCTATTGGCTGCGCAACTATACATCGCTCCGGCAACAGACGGAAGCGTTTACACGTGCCTTTTATGCCAGCACGTTACCACCGGAAGTGATGGAAGCGGTGGCGGCCAATCTTACCATCCTGAAATCGCCTACGGTGATGCGGCAGTACGACGGCCGGCT
>JBDHYM010000192.1:0-5775 GCA_039811405.1 Flavihumibacter sp.
GGCCTGCCGCAAAACATTATGGGTACGCATGTTTTTCTCATGTGTGTGTTTACAACTGTTAGGTAAGCCCCTCTCCCTGAGGGGCTTTTTTCATGCATATTTCGCCAGGAGACAATAATATCCGATCAAATGCTGCCCGGCTTCCAAACAGTGAAGCGCTTTCCGGCGGTCGAAAGCACGCATCTACAATACAAAAACGATGGAAAAAATGCGGGCGGTTTGCTTGCCGGATAATACTTTTTCATCGGTCACAAAACTGCTTTTTTATTGGTTGCGAAGCCCAGGAATATCATTGTCCGATTCCGGGAACAAGACTGACTCCGCTGATAACGCCATCTCGTCAGGCCTTTCGCGATGCGCCTACCGCCCCGGAAATACCATCGCCTCAAAACAGTTCGCCGGTCGTTGTGAGCGCCATAACCCCTTTCAAAATAACCAAGCTATTTACTTGATTTTCCCACTACTGTATCTCATTCACTACAGTTAAAACCGGCTATTGTCAGTTAAACTGCCTGTAAAATTGCGCCAGGCTTAGTCGTTTCAATTCGCCGAAAAAGGCGGTGTTTAGGGTCGAAAACAGCTCGTCGAGCTGTAAATTGATCTGTTTTCCGATAAAACAGCCCTGATCGGGCATTTTGATTTTTTCGAAAAGATGACCTGCCGATACGCAGTTGTATACTTCAGACAGCCGGATACCCGATGCCGGCCGGGCCAAACGGATACCGCCGTACTTCCCTTCGCGGCAGGCGACAAGACCGGCCTCTTTAAGGTCCTGTATCTCCTTTCTGACGGCCGACGCCTGTATTCCAAGGCTGCGGGCAATATGACCGGATGTCAGCCAGGCCTGTTCATCAACCGCCAGCAGGGTCATGATATGCAGGGCTATTGAAAAGCGGGTATTTGTCATACTGTAGTAAATATTATTACAGTTCAAAAATAAGTTATCTTTTCACCGGCAAATCATTTTTTCCCGCACGGGTTTCTTCTGCAAGCTTTTACAGACAGGCGGCTTGCTTATCTTCCCGGCAGTTTATTATAACCCGGCGCATTATTTTTGCAGCATGGGTCAAAAAAAACTAGTCCGGTTTGAAGCGATCAGGGGCTTTAAAAACGTATTGCAATACCCCGAGAACATGGCAGGAAAGTGGAAAGAACATTTTGGCAACCAGCAACCCATAACCCTGGAGCTGGCTTGCGGAAAAGGAGAATACACCGTTGGGCTGGCCACCCTGCACCCGCAACGAAATTTTATCGGGGTCGATGTAAAAGGCAACCGGATTTATATCGGCGCCCGGAAAGCATTGCAGGACAATCTCGGCAACGCCGCTTTTCTCCGCACACAGATCGACCGGATTGCCGGTTATTTCACATCCGGCGAAGTGGAGTCTGTCTGGATCACTTTCCCCGACCCCCAGCTTCGCCGGTCAAGGGCCCGGAGAAGGCTTACCCACCCGAAATTCCTGCGGCTCTACCAGCAGTTTCTGGCGAAAGGCGGCGATATCCACTTGAAAACCGACAGCCCTGTTTTGTACCGTTTTACGCTACAGGTGATCGATACCTACGGCTGCACGCTGAAAGAAGCGATCGATGATGTGTATGCCGGCGGAGATGCTTCTCCCGAGTTGCAGATAAAAACACATTACGAATCGCTCGATATTGCCGGCAGCAACCGGGTGCATTATATCCGCTTTTCGTTGCCGGAGCACCCGCTGCCCGACCTGGATAAAGCGTTGCAGGAGCTCGTTTTCGCTACTGAGGCGCCAACCGGAACCGGGCACTGATTTTATTATTTATCAAATAGCCAGCCATGCCATGCCGGAAAAAACAACCCGCTGCCAACCGATCCGATAAGCTGCCCCCCGCACCGTCGAACGACCGGCAATCTTTTTTTGAGTCGGTGTATGCCATTGTAGAGCAGATTCCGCCCGGGCGGGTGACCAGCTATGGCGCCATCGCTCGTTGCCTGGGCAGCGGCTTGTCTGCCCGCATGGTCGGCTGGGCGATGAATGCCGCACACGGCCGCCCTACAGTTCCGGCCCAGCGGGTGGTGAACCGCAATGGACAGCTAAGCGGAAAAATGCATTTCGGATCGCCCAAAAGAATGGAGCAATTGCTCAAAAAAGACGGGGTAAAAGTAAAGGACGATACCGTGGTCAATTTCGCGCAGGTCTTTTGGGATCCTGCGGTAGAGCTGGCGCTTTGACATCATTTGCAGGCGCCTATACGCCGGCAATATCGGCTTCGGAAAGGCGCAACTGCAACATCACCTTCTGTTTGAACGGATTTAAAGAGCCATACACAGCCAGCAGGGTGAGGCCAAGGGCGGCGAATGCCCAGTTGCCGACCATAAAATAAGAAAACAGGCTAAAGCAGGCTCCGCCGATCAGCAGCCCCCACTGCAACCGGGCGGCTTTTGCATATAACTCGAGCTTCTCGCGAACAGGCACACCGGCGTCTCTCGCTGCTTCCACTTTACGGCGAAACAGCAAGCTGCCGGCCAGCACGCCCGCAAATCCTGCCAGCACCGCCAGCACCTGCAGCAGCCGGTCCAGGTCAACGCCGCCAAGCGGGCGTATCCAGCCCGCCGCAATAACGATGATGGCGGTTATCCACGAAAAAAGCTGAATGCTTAACCACTTACGGTATTGATCTCCAAGTACCTTAAAAAAAGAAGGTTGTGCATTCATATTTTCGGTTATGCATTAACGTAATAAGGGCTGATGAGGAGGTAAACCACCACACCCGAAATCGTTACATACAGCCAGATGGGCCAGGTGATCTTTGCCATTTTACGGTGTGCCGGCCAGGAGGCGGTCAGGGCGTGGTACGCGGTATAAAGGATGAACGGCAGGATGATGGCGGCGAGAAAAATATGGGTAATAAGAATAAAAAAGTAAACGGGGCGAATGATGCCTGTACCACCGAAGCGGGTATCACCCGCAAAAAGATGGTGGCAGATATAAGATACCAGGAATAAGCTGCTAAGCAATATCGCCGCGAGCATGATGCGCTTATGGGCAACGAATTTCTTTTGTTTAACGGCAACAAGCCCGGCTACCAGCAGGATGCTCACGGCTGAATTCAGCAGTGCATTGATCCGCGCAAACAGGTGCACATCGAAACCCAGGTTTATTTTCCATTGCACGCGCGATAAAAAAACCACGGCGCAGAACACCAGCAGCGATACCAGGCCGATAAGCCATTTCGCCCGTTTATCGTTCGGGGCAAGGAGCGGAGGGAGCATACGGTTATCTTCTAAACGGATTTGTTTTTTTCTTCTTGTCTTTTTCCAGCATCAGCAGCACGATATCGGCGGCAAGACTACGCATGGCCATGCTGTCGAGCCCATTGTAATAACCGCGCACTACACGGTCTTTATCGATCAGCACCATCTTCTCGGTATGAATAAAATTGGAATCGACCCCTTCGCCATCTACCACCGCCAGCTTAACCTCATCCAGCGCAAAGTCGTAAATCGTTTTCTTCGGGCCGGTCAGCATCCACCATACTTCGTGATTGACGCCAAACCGGTCGGCATATTTTTTCAATTGAACCGCCGAATCACGAACGGGATCCACACTGAAGCTGAGCAACTGTACGAAGCTGGTGTCTGTAAGACGCGTGTCTTCTTTCAGCTTGAGCGCATTTTGCAGCTTCTTCATATTGGCCGTCAACGTTGGGCAAATAGACGGGCAATGCGTAAAGAAGAAATCAGCCACGATTATTTTACCGCCCAGGTCGGCCATCGACACCGTATCGCCCAACTGGTTGACCAGCCTGAAATCTTTCAGGCGGTGCCAAACCGTATCGGTCGTTTCTTTTCCATTGACCACTTTGGTCAATACCGTATCGGCATAATATCGCCGGGGCATGTGCACGGCATCACCACTAAAATAGCTGATAACCCAATAACAGATTAATGGGAGAACCAGGGCCAGCGCAATTCCTCTGACAGCACTTTTATTCACTTCGCAAAAATAGATAAAGAGTTTGAGGTTTGAGGTTTGAAGTTTGAGGTGCTGCCGCGTGAGCAGGTGGCAACAAAAAAGCAACCTACACATGATGTAAGTTGCTTTTTTGTCAGGTTATTCCGCACGCGGCAGCACCTCAAACTTCAAACCTCAAACCTCAAACTATTCAATCGCTCCTTCCTTCTTGGCGTCATGACTGCCGTGGGCCGGCTTTTCCACTTTGATCTGGCTTTGCTCGTGATGATACGGGTCATACCTGTTCTTGAGCTCCTTATAGGAATTGCCATCGCCGAGAAAAGCAAGAATGAACCATATAAACAGCAGCAAGGGCACCACAATGGTCATGATCATATTGCGAAGCTCATGCTTCAGGTGCATGAAATAAGCAACAATATAAAATGCTTTCGCCAACATGAAGATACATATGGCACCTTTGAGCACATGTCGCATCAGTTCGTTGTGAACGCTCATCATAACGAACCCAAGCGCCAGCTCAACGATGGTGATGACAGTAAGGATAATCGTGACACGAATAACCTCCTTTCTGGCCGTTTCGCGATCAAAATCGTGGTGATGCGTTATTTCCTGGTAATTTTCTGTAAATGACATATTTCAATTCGTTTAAACAAGGTAAAAACAGGTGAACACGAATACCCAAACAAGGTCCACAAAGTGCCAGTACAAACCGGCTTTTTCGATCATCAGGTAATGGCCACGACGCTCGAACACATTGTTCAGGGTCATGATCAGCATAACGATATTGATGATCACCCCGCTGAATACGTGGAAACCGTGGAAGCCGGTAATGGTGAAGAAGAAATTGGTAAAGTTGGTCGACGCCTTAGTGCCGTCCATATTCAGGAAAGGATTGCTTCCCCACCAGGCGCCTTCAGCATGGAGGTGATGCCACTCCCAGGCCTGGCATGAAAGAAAGGCAATACCGCCAATGATAGTCCATACAAGGTTCTTAACCACGCCCTTTTTATCCATGGCATGCCCTGCCTGCACCGCCAGCACCATGGTCACCGAACTGATGATCAGAATGAAGGTCATCAGGCTCACGAAAGCCAGCGGCAATCCCGATCCAAGGCCGGGGAAGGACTGGAATACTTCGTTCGGGTCGGGCCAGCTATTACTCGCAAACCGGATGGTTCCGTAAGAGATCAGGAAGGCGCCGAAAGTAAAGGCATCGCTCATGAGGAAATACCACATCATGACTTTCCCGTACTCTACATTGAAGGGGCTCTTACCACCACTCCACCATTTTTGTTCCGCAGGTACTGCGTGTGACATGTTCAATATTTAAAGATTCGCAAATGAAATATTTCAGCTCAGTAGCATAAAAAATACCAGCAGGTACAGCCACAATATATCTACAAAATGCCAGTAGGTGCTCATCACCTCTACCGGAATAACATTATAACTGCGCCGTACGGTGCTGATGGCTTTGGCGCTCATCACCACCAGGGCAATTACACCACCGAGTACGTGCACCGCGTGCAGTCCGGCAATTACATACAGGAACTGCCCGGCGCCAGCGCCGGAAAAAGTGATCCCGCTGTGCCATACCGCCTGGAACCCCATCCATTGCAGTGCCACAAAAAGCAACCCGAGCACCAGCGTCAGCAACAGCAACAGGCGGTATTTCTTTCTTTCACGCTGCCTGAATGCCTGCAGGGCCAGGTGTATGGTCAGGCTGCTGGTCAGTATGACCGCCGTTGAATACCAGAATACCCGCGGCATCTCGAAACCGGTCCAGTTCGGCTGGCTCCGCTTTACGATATAGGCGCTCGTCAACCCCGCA
>JBDHYM010000193.1:0-5772 GCA_039811405.1 Flavihumibacter sp.
ACGATGATATCATCAGCATGGGCGGTACTTTCATGCGTCTGCAAGACCAGGGGCACGAAGTGCATGTGGCCTACCAGACGAGCGGAAACATCGCCGTTACCGACGAGTTTGTAACTCGTTTTCTCGATTTTGCCGTAGGCTTCGAGGAGATTTCCGGCATCGATTCAAATAAAAGCCGCAAAATCCACGACGACGCACGTGCATTTCTGAAAACCAAGAAACCGGGCGCCAGCGATACGGCCGAGATACGGGCCATTAAAGGACTGATCCGCCGTTGCGAGGCAAGAGCTACCTGTCGCTATGTAGGTATCAAAGACGAACATATCCATTTTCAGAACCTGCCTTTCTACGAAACCGGCACGGTGAAGAAGAATCCAATGGGCGAAACCGATGTGCTGCTGACCATGGAACTGCTGCGCCAGATCAAACCGCACCAGATCTATGCTGCAGGCGACCTGGCCGACCCGCACGGTACGCACAAGGTTTGCCTTGATGTCATTTTCGAATCGATGCGCCGCCTGAAAGCCGCAGGTGATGAATGGGTGAAAGATTGCTGGGTATGGATGTACAAAGGCGCCTGGCAGGAATGGAACATTGAGGAGATCGAGATGGCCATTCCGATGAGCCCCGACCAGGTAATGAAAAAACGCCTGGGTATCTTTATCCACCAGTCGCAAAAAGACTCCGTGCCTTTCCAGGGAACCGACGCCCGCGAGTTCTGGCAACGCGCGGAAGACCGGAACCGCAATACCGCCGAATTGTATGCAAAGCTGGGTCTCACGCAATATGCTGCTATGGAAGCATTTGTGCGCTGGCATTATTAATAAATACATGATTTTTCTTGGGGGCGAAGATGGTTTTTGCTATCTTCGCCCTCCCTTAACAGGGAAATGGCTCCGTAGCTCAACTGAATAGAGCATCTGACTACGGATCAGAAGGTTTCAGGTTTGAATCCTGACGGAGTCACAAGGGCTGAAATCCAATACAGACAAGGATTTCAGCCCTTTTTATTTCATACGCGCCTTGGTACTTTTTCGCAAGTAGTCACAAAAGCAGTCACACTTTAAGAGATATTGCAGGAAAGAGTTATTCGCTGACTGCAGCCGAAACAAAATTTCAGTCAAAAATTGGCGTACTACATAGGCATCAGCCCCAAACTGTAAAGGATTAACCACCGTTTTTACTATCCAGCATGGCATATGCAAAATAAAAACAGCCGCTAAAAGCGGCTGCTGTATATAAGATTGATCAGATAGAACTCCTGCCCGGAGGCTGTTCAGCGTGCTATCCTATCTTATTCTCTGTATTAAAGATAAAACATCTTTCCTGATATAAAAATATTTTTTTACAAATGATGTATTTCCCTGAGCGTACCTCTTTCCATTCTCTTCAATGTGGATTGGTTTCCATCTACTTGCAAAACAAACTGGCCGTCTGCAATCCGAAACTCTTCCGTGCACATAGCCGTTTTAATAGTTATTTCAAACATCGAAACTTCCAGGTAGTGTGCTTCGATTACCACGTTAAGAAACCTATCGTCCATGCGCTCCTGTAAAACAACCCTGGAAACATAAACACCCTGGTTTTCATCATTTATAAAATGAAAAGTTTTAAGCAATGTACTATAAGTAAACAGATGGTTCATTGACCGGCGCACAAGCGATTCGACGGCAGTCTGTTCAATGCCGGTTCTGAATCCATCGGTATCACCGAGTTGTTTCCTGATTTGATAATGCTGGTCAATCCAGGTTTCAGCGGTTAGCGAATAACCGGTCGTTGCGATTTTCCTGGCCCTGGGCGACGACTTATTCAAGCCAAAAGCAGCTCCGTCTTCCGATGCAGGAACACGGTTTCTTCCAACAAGTATCCTTTTTCGTTTGGGTTTATCCATCGGGCCAAGATAGACCAGTCTGTATTTGAAAACACACCGTTTTTTAGCGGTATTTAATGTTATCTCCTATAGTCGCTCTTCCAACTCATTATGTATTCTGCGGCCGGTTAGCTATATTGTCCGCGCATTGAAGATCATTTTACTTACCATAGGAAAACAACAGGAGGCCGATACCCGGACTGCCCTGGCCGACTTCAGCCAGCGGATCAATCGTTATTTTCCCTGCGAATGGAAAATACTGCCACCCTCGAAGCACAGCGATCCCGGTACCATCCGGAAAACAGACGCCGATTCCATTCTCTCTGCTTTGCAGAAAGACGATTACCTCGTGCTGCTCGACGAGCGGGGAAAGAATATCAGCTCGCCCGAGCTGGCCAGCCTGGTACAGCAACGTGCCAACGAAAGCCGCAAACAACTGGTATTCCTGGTCGGTGGCGCCTATGGCGTTGACGCCGCCATTCGGCAACGGGCTGATTTTTGCTGGAGCTTATCGAAATTGGTTTTTCCTCATCAATTGGTGCGGCTAATTTTGGCCGAGCAGGTTTATCGCGCCTGCACTATTTTGCGCAACGAAAAATACCATCATGATTAGCATTACGTTGTGGATCATCATCATTACCACGGCAGTATCGCTGGCGGCTTTCAGCAAGGAGAAGATCAAAGAAGATTTATTGTTCTGGCCAGCCATGATCAAAAGCAGAAGGCAATATTATCGTTTCTTCAGCGGCGGACTCATACATGGCGATCTTATGCATCTTGCCTTTAACATGATATCGCTGCTCTCATTCGGCGAATACCTCGAAAGCGGTTACCTTTTTTCATCACCGGCGCTGTTTGGCGCTCATGGCAAATGGCTGTACATACTGTTGTACCTAATGGCGTTGGTGGTATCGGTCATACCCGATTATTTTACTTACCAGAACAATTACAATTACCGCGCATTGGGCGCCTCGGGCGCCGTATCGGCTGTCATATTTTCCTTTATCATGCTTCGTCCAACGACCGAACTGCGCTTGTTTTTTGCCATCCCGATACCTGGTTATCTTTTCGGTGCGCTGTTCCTGGGTATCTCCATGTATCTTTCCCGCCGCGGCGGCGATAATATCGGCCACCGCGCTCACTTTAGCGGCGCTATTTTCGGGGTGCTCTTTACCATCATCGCGTGTAAGCTGCTGGCAGGCATCGACATCCTGCCCGAGTTCTGGGAGCAGATCAGGTCGCGTTATTAATGGCCTCCCATCGCAGCGCCAGCACCTGCCTGGTTGCAGGCGTTATACGAAAACGATGATCTATTCGCCGGCCGGCCAGCCAGGCAATGCGGTTGCCCGTTTCAACCACGAATGCCTGCTCTTTTTCGGAGCGGCTCATTCGCAGATCGGTCATAAAACGCGCCAGCTTCTTTTTCGAAGGCATACCCAGCGGATAAAAATAATCGCCCGCTTTCCAGGTACGTATCAACAGGGGAAATTCTATGAGCCGGCTGTCGAGCCATGCAATATGGCTGCTGTCGGGGATGGCTTCTCCGCCATACGGCTGTAGTTTCCAGGTAAGCCGGTACCAGCTGGTAATGAGGTCGCCGGCTTCTGTGTCTATCAGCCCCACACCACTACCGTCGATGGGTAAACGCTGCAGGTCGAGCCAGCTCCTGTTGCGCAGCAGGCGATATCCCGCAGCATCGTGATAGGCGCCTGTCTGGCTACCGGTAAGCTTCCAGGCGCTATCGACCTGGCCGGGTGAAAAGCCTTTCGCGTACAGCCATTCAAAGAACAGGGTTTTACCGTTCGGTATCTTCAATAATAAGCGCACGGGCATCTTTTCCACGCCGGTTTCAATGGTTACCATTTTGCGCAGCCGCCTTTGCACTGCTTCGTCGTACCAGTATTTCTGCTCCCGCACCCGGAGGGCGGTGGCGGCAATTTGCTGTACCGATCCCGGAAAAGTCGATTCCAACAGCGGCAGCAGCTCGTGCCGCACGCGGTTGCGATCGTAGTCGGTTTTTTCGTTCGAGCTGTCTTCCACCCATTGGAGTTGCCTGGCAGCGGCATATTGCCGCAACTCTTCACGGGTCGCGAACAACAGCGGGCGTACAATACGACCGCGCCGCACCGGTATGCCGCCGAGGCCCGTGAGCGCCGTGCCCCGCAGCGCGTGCAACAGAAAGGTTTCGGCATTGTCCACCGCCTGGTGCGCAGTAACAATGCGATCAAACGGCAATTCCCGGCTGTTGCGCAGGTCTTCAAACCATTCATACCGAAGCTGCCGGGCCGTTTCCTGGATCGACGACTTTCGCTGCGCTGCGATGGCTGCAGTATCTCTACCTGCGGTATGCAGCACCACATTCCAGCCGGCCGCGAGTTGGGTTACGAACCGTTCGTCGTGGTCGCTTTCCGCGCCCCGTAACCGGAAATTCATATGCGCCCATTCTACCGAAAAACCGGTAGCCTTCAACAGCGCCGCGCAAACCACTGAATCAAGTCCGCCGCTGATGGCCAGCAGCAGGCTGTGGCGCCGGCTGAATAATTTCTCCTCTTCAACAAAAGCCACAAAGGCCTCTTCCAGTGTTTTCATATTAAAAAGATCGAGTATAAACCCGAGTAGTTTTACGTTTTTGTTCTAAGGGCTTACGCTTATTTTAGTAGCTGCTAATTAACCTTATCATTTCAATATTCTTGCGATGCCTGGAAACTATACCCAAACCGAATTACTCGACCATCTCACCCTGCTGGTGCAGGTAGTGACCGTGGCGCTCTTCATTCACCGAAAAGCGTGGACCCAGAAGCCCCTGCTGTTTATTATGATCAATGTGTGCTATGGCATAGCCACATCCCTGCTCAACCTGGTATATCCCATCACTTCGCGCGAGTCTGACATCATCACCAACCTCAGCATTCAGATAGACACGCTCAGCGGCTTTGGCTTTTTCTACTCTTTGTGGAATGTGGGCTGGTACCGCAAGTACCTGTCACGCACCGTGGGCTTCGTGCTGCTGATCTGGATCAGCACCATGGTTATTACCCGCAGCCTGGGTACCCATGCGTGGACCCTCATCAGCACCAGCATCTGGTATCTTTTCGCCAGTAATCTCGCACTTTACCTGCTGTATAAAAAGGGGAATTTTCAACACACCCAGCAATACGCCAGCCGCTTCCTGCTGATCACCGGTTTTCTTTTTTACAATTTCTCCTATTCGGTGATAGAAAGCTTCTACCTGCATTTCAAAGACGATCCTTCCATTGTGCAAGACGCCTGGAACATCAACTACTGGAGCTATTTCATCTTTCGCCTGATCACCCTCGCGGGTGTCGTGATCTGGCTGGCGCGCCCAAGGCCTCATACCCGGCAACTGATGCCGGTTAAAAGGTAAGCTCCTCCCAGGCTGAATGCAATTCGCCGTATGCGTGCCGGTCGCCCGCCACGCGCGCCTGCTCCATGCCTTTTTCATACCAGTCAACCGCCGCCGCCACATCGCCCTGCCGTTCCAGTAATTTGGCAAGATGATAATAGCTGCCTACATAGCCGGGCGTTTCGGCCAGCAGCTTTTCAAATAAACGGCGAGCCTCGCCATCATTTCCCGCCTTGATCCATTCCAGGGCCAGGGCATGCTGCAGAAAGGCATCCTGCGGACGCTGCTCCAGGAACAACTGTAGTTTGGCTATCCGGTCTGTCATTTTTTAAAAAATTAAGCGGATCAGTATAAAATTGCGCCGGCAGCCCTTATTTTTGTAACAGATAGTTGCATAAACAACTTTTAAAACTATTAATGATTGCGATATGAAAATCCTGGTTTGCATCAGCAAAACGCCCGACACTACCGCAAAAATAGCTTTCACCGATAACAACCGGAAATTCGCGTCTGACGGCGTGCAATGGATCATCAACCC
>JBDHYM010000194.1:0-5757 GCA_039811405.1 Flavihumibacter sp.
TGCTGGTTTTCCAGATCGGGCAGCCGCGTATCTGGATGAGCATGAGCCGCGACGGGTTATTGCCCAAATCTTTTTCCCGGATCCATCCCAAATACAAAACACCCTGGTATGCCACCCTTATTTCCGGCATGGTGGTGGGCATACCCGTGTTGTTTGTCGATGACCTGCTGATGACCGACCTGACCAGTATCGGCACCCTGTTCGCATTTGTGCTGGTATGCGGCGGCGTTTTGGTGCTGCCGCGGATGGCCAGCAAGGAAGGCAAGTTTAACCTGCCGTATATAAACGGTAAGCTGATTGTTCCCGCCCTGGTGATACTGTTTACGGTATTGTCGCGCGGCCGGATCGGCGACGCCCTTGCCAATGTGGGTCATGAGGGTTACCAGGAGATACTGTTCCTGGTGTTTTTGGTGGTTGCCTGGGCAATCGGGCTGTTTACCTTTTTCCGTAATTATTCACTGATCCCGGTGCTGGGTATGCTGTGCTGTTTGTACCTGATGATCGAGATACCTGCGAGCAGTTGGCTGGTGTTCTTCGGGTGGATGACCCTGGGGCTGCTGGTCTATTTCAGCTACGGCAAGAGCCATAGCAAGCTGAATGCACGGGCTTAGCTGTTTGTAAAAGGCTTTCATAATCGCCGCCGAATCTCGACATTTGCTGTATGAAATTCGAAGTTGGTGATAAAGTGGTGGTCCGTTTGACCAACGAAGACGGACTGGTGACCGAGATCCTGAATGATAAAATGGTGATGGTGGAAGTGCGGGGCGTGAAATTCCCCGCCTATGCCGACCAGTTGGATTTTCCCTATTTCAAGCTGTTTTCCAAACAGAAGCCGGTGGCTGAAAAGAAGGCTGCTCCCAAAGTATATATAGACCAGGTATCGAAGGAGAAGCTGAAAGATCTGCCGAAGAAAACCCCGAACGGCGTATGGCTGACCTTTATTCCCCAATATGAAACCGACGATTTCGGTGACGAGGTGGTCAGCCTGTTAAAAATACACCTGCACAACCAGAATGCGGAAGCCTACGGCTTCAGGTACCAGTTGCGCTACTTTGGCAATACCGATTTCGAGCTGAAGAACCAGGTGATGGCCTACCAGGATTTTTACCTGCACGACATTCCTTTCTCGGATTTGAATGATAGCCCGCAATGGCATTTCGAGTTCGAACTGCTTCAACCCGACCGTAAGCGCGCCACGCACTATGAAACGCTTGTCAAGCTGAAACCCAAACAGGTTTTTCAGAAGATCGCGGGGATACAACAAAAAGGCGATCCGTTTTTCAGTTATCCGCTGTTCAAAGAATATCCCGCTGCGGTAGAAGAAGCCCCGGTTGAGCTTGGCCGGCTGGCGGCGGCCGGGTATAAAGTGTATCCCGCTTCGCAGGCGCGGCAACATTTGCCACCGGCGCGCACGGTAGTGGATCTCCACATCGAGAAGCTGACCGACAACTGGAAGAACATGAGCAATGCCGAGATATTGCAGATGCAGGTAGATGAATTTGAAAAATACTACGAACTGGCGCTGGCGCACCACCAGCCTATGCTCACCATTATACACGGAGTGGGTTCAGGACGGCTGCGCGATGAGATTCATGATATCCTGCGGCACCGCCGGCCGGTAAAAAGTTTTGTGAACCAGTACAACGCCCGGTACGGTTACGGCGCTACCGAGATTTATTTCAATGTTTGATTTTACCCGTCGGGTGGCACCCGACGGGTAGATAAAAGCCAAAGTTTTCAAAAAAGGTGTTTTTTTCTTGTTCAACTAAAAAATTAGTTAGTCATTTGTATGACTAATTATTTAGTTATGGAACAGAAACTGACGAAAGCGGAAGAAGAGATCATGCAGGTGCTTTGGGAAATAGGCGAGGGTTTTCTCAAAGACATTGTAGAGCGGATGCCGCCACCCAAGCCGCATTCCAACACGGTTGCCACCCTGCTGAAAATACTGGTCGATAAGGGGTTTGTAACATACACCACGTTTGGCAGGAACAATTGTTACCGCGCGAAAATAACCAAGACCGTATATGGCCGCAAGTCGGTGCAGCAGGTGCTGAAAGGGTATTTCAACGGGTCGGCCGCCAACCTGGTATCGCAGTTCCTCGAAGACGACAAACTGTCTGTGGAAGAAATGGAAGCGATGCTCAAGGCCATTAAATCAGCCAAAAAGAAATGATATGGTAGTATTTGTATTGTGCCGCGTGATCCTTGTTTCGGGAATACTATTGGGTTATTACTGGCTGTTGCTGCGCCATCGCCGCCAGCACCAGTTCAATCGTTTTTTCCTGGTGGCAACCGCCTTGTTCAGCGTGCTGGCTGCCTTTGTACGCTTTGACTGGGTACTTAAAGAAACTGCGCTGTTCGCAGCCGCAGGCACTGAATTGCTGCCGGTAACGGTGGGCGCCTGGGAAGAGCACAGCGTTTTTGTTGAGCAGGCGAACAGTATTGCCGTTAACTGGCAGGTTCTCGCCCTGCTTGTGTACCTGGCGGGCTGTGCGATCGGTGTGACCAGGCTTTGGAAGTCAGTTGCCCGGCTTCGCGCCATAAAAAAGGCCGCCGCCCCCGTGGCATGGGATGGCTTTCGGTTATACCTGACCGATAGCCCCGAGGCCCCCGCTGTTTTTTTGTCAACGCTTTTCTGGCCACGCGATATGGATGCCGATGCGGCGTTTTCCCGCCAGGTATTGCAGCACGAACAATACCATATCCGGCAAAAGCACGGCTGGGATATCGCGTTGATGGAAGTGATCTGCATACTCACCTGGTTTAATCCTTTTGTTCATATTCTGAGAAAAGAAATCCGGCTGGTGCATGAATTTGCAGCCGATGCATTTGCCAGCAAAGCAGGCGCTGAACTGCATTATGCCGAACAATTGCTGACCAGGCAGCTAGCGCGCAGAAAATCGAGCCTTGCCATTTCTTTTTCTCAACCACCTTTAAAACGAAGAATTATGATGTTGTTAAGCTCAAGCAAGCCCTCGGGTTATGGTAAGATTGCCCGCTGGCTGGCGCTTCCGGTTGCGGCCCTGGTTTTTTTGTCGATGACGGTTCGTCCGCACAGCAGTTTGTCGTCGTCCGATAAAAAGACGGCCCGCGCCACCATTGTCGTCGATGCAGGTCACGGCGGTCCCGATGGCGGCGCCCATTATGAAGGCATTTATGAGAAAGATATTAACCTCGCCATTGTCAGGGCAATCGCCGCCGAGGCTGCCGCCTATAACCTGAACATTGTGCTTACCAGGAACGACGATGTGTTACCGGGGGGAACAACCGATATAACCACCTCATTGAGGTACCGGTCGGAGATGGGTAACAATGCGGGCGCCAGCCTTTTTCTCTCCATTCACGTAGAGAGTGCGGCCGACGAGCACGCGTCGGTCTATATATCCAGCCGGTCGAAAGACCCGGTGCTGTCGGCTGGTTCTGTGGCGGCCGGTACAGCCATTGTAAAATCACTGGAACCTGTCATTTCCACCCGCCGGGAGCTGCGGCAGCGCCAGGAGCAGGGTATCTGGGTGCTGAACAATTCTGCTATTCCGGCTGTGCTGGTTGAATGCGGCAGCCTGGCGCAGGCGTCTGATCGCGCAGTGTTAACCGATCCCGCGGGTACACAAAAGCTGGCCAAAGCCATCTTAGCCGGCGTACAGCAGTACCTGGCAGCCAGATAAGTGCACACCCGTCAGGTGGCACCTGACGGGTGCCACCTGACGGGTAAAAAAGCGTAGTTTTGTGGTCTTCCCTCCGGGCTATCGCGCACGATTTTGTCGTTCGAGGAAAGTCCGGACAGCACAGGGCAATACACCGGCTAACGGCCGGGCTGCGGGCAACTGCAGACAGACAGTGCCACAGAAAATAACTACCCCTTCGGGGGAAAAGGTGAAAATGTGGGGTAAGAGCCCACGGTCAGTGACAGCAATGCTATTGACGGGTAAACCTTGTATGCTGAAATGCCATGTAAACCGGTGGTTGAGGGCGGCCCGCCCGATGCCGCAAGGCAACGCCGGAGGGTAGGCAGCTAGAGTGTCGCAGCAATGTTGCACCGAGATAAATGATAGCCACTGCTCAGGCAGTACAGAATCCGGCTTACAGGAGGGAAGATTTTTTTCAACTTGACCAGTACTGGCTATATAGCTTACCGGCCTCCAGCAGGCTGTCGTGCCGGCCCTGTTCATGCACTTTGCCGTCTTTCAGCACGATGATCTCATCGGCGTGCCGGATGGTAGACAACCGGTGGGCAATAATGATCAGGGTTTTATTCTGTTGTTTGAACCAGTCCAGCGCTTCCTGGATAGTGCGTTCACTGGCGGGATCGAGGTGACTGGTTGCTTCGTCGAGGATCAGTATTTCCGGGTTTCGGTACAAAGCACGCGCAATAGCCAGCCGCTGTCGTTGTCCGCCGGAAAGATTGGTCCCGTTTTCGTTCAATATGGTATTATAGTTGTCCGGCAGCTTTTCAATCACTTCGTGCAGGCCGGTAATTCTCGCGATTGCCAGCAATCGCTGCAGATCCGGTTGCCTGTCTCCGATGGCAATATTTTCCACGAGTGTACCCGAAAAAAGATCGACCTGTTGTGGAACAACACCTATCTGTTGCCGCAGACTCGCCGCGCTGAAATGCGTTATATCGATGTCACCGATGGTGATATTCCCTTCTTTCAGCGGGTAAAGGTTTTGCAGCAATGACAGGAGCGATGATTTGCCGCTGCCGCTTTCGCCTACTATGGCGGTGGTCTGGTTTTTACGGATGGTCAGGTTCAGCCCGCTGAATACCACCGCGCGGGTTCCATACCGGAAATGGATATTGTTGAAACGGATATCGCCCGTCAGGGCCGGCGTCAGCTCGATGGCATGCGCCGGCGGTGACTCTGCATCGAGATCGATGATCTCGAAAAGACGGTCGGCGGCAATCAACGCATCCTGGATATTCTTGTTGGCCCCAATCAGCGAAAGCGCAGGGCCGGTAAAATAGCCCATCAGCGCATAGAACGACAACAGTTCACCGGCGGTTAGCTCGCGCCGGGTTACAAAATAAGCGCCGCACCAAAGCAGGATAACGGTACACAGGCGGGTGAAAAGATCGGAGGCGCTGCCGATGAGCACGCCCCGGATGCTGCTTTGGTAAACAGTTCTCAGCAGTGTAATAAAACGGTTTTCCGTATTGAGGTGCACATGCTGCTCAAGGCCGAAACGTTTGATGGTGCGGGCGGCGTTCAGGCTCTCCACCAGGTGGGTCTCCAGGTCGGCGCCGTGCTCCATCAGCCTGCGCTGCCATTTTTTATTGACAAGGTCGCTTATCCAATACAAAGCAATATAAACCGGGATCAGCGCCAGCATGATCAGCGCCAGTTTCCAGTAATAGAAGAACATCAGCGCCACGGAAAAGGCGACGATCAGCAGGTTAACCACGATGTTCAGTGCCACGTCGTTGATGAAGAGGCGAATCTTAACAGCATCGTTGGTGCGGCTGATGATTTCACCTACCCGCATGGTATCGAAGAACCGCTGCGGCAGTTGCAGCAGGTGTTTGTAATAGCCGAGAACAAGACCGGCATCGATGTGCTGGCCCGTTCGCAATCCCAGCACAGATTTAAACGAACCGATAAACACTTCCAGCACCAGGAGAACGATCATACCGAAGCCCAGCAGGTTCAACAGGCGGATATTTCCTTCCGGTATCACATGATCGACCATTTTTTGCATATAGATCGATGCGGAGAGCCCCAGCAAGGTATAGATCAGCGCACCGGCCAGCATTTC
>JBDHYM010000195.1:0-5748 GCA_039811405.1 Flavihumibacter sp.
GGTTCCAGGCCGGCGCCGATGGCACCCGCGCTGCTGAACGCAATGCCGGCGCTTCGTCGCGGAAGGATCCGCCGCGCACCGACTTGGGATAACGGTTAGGGCTAAACGAAGTAATGAGGCCCCCGCTATCAGCGGTCAACCCGGCATAGCCGGCCTGGTAAGCATCGAGGGTCCATTCTGCCACATTGCCGGTCATATCATACAGGCCCCAGGCATTGGGCTTCTTTTCGCCCGATACATGGAATTTGCCATTGCTGTTGCCGCTGTACCAGGCATAGTCGCCCAGCGCTTTTTCATCGTCGCCGAAAAAATAGGCGGTGGTACTGCCGGCGCGGCAGGCATATTCCCATTCGGCTTCGGTAGGCAGCCGGTAAAAGACGCCCGTTTTTTCATACAACCAACGGCAATACATAAGCGCTGCGTACTGCGAGAGGCTTTGCACGGGGTAACCGCCTTCCTTGCCCATGCCCAGGCTGAAATCGATGTATTGCGGACTTGGCCGGGTGACGGCATCGGTAGTTATATTTTGCGAAACAGAAGGGTCGTTGGCAAACGCATCAAAGGCGTCGCGGCTGGTTTCACAGGCCGCCATCCAGAAAGGACCGATCTGCAAAGTGCGGGCGGGTTCTTCATCTGCCCGGCGGTTTTTTTCGGTGGCCGCGCTGCCCAGCGTAAACCGGCCGGCGGGAATAGGCACCAGCCTGAATTGAAGCCCGGTGCCGGGTACAGTTTGCATATAAGATTCAAACACCGCGTCGGGGGTTTGGGCGGGCAGAAAGCCGGGCAGCAGCAAGCCTGCCAGGAGGGCGGCATATTTCATCGACAACAGCACATTTGGGTGATTAAAAATAAGGCATTCAGTGCATCGAACCCGTGGCATTATTTGGCTACATTTATCAAAACACTACCAACGATATGCGGAGACGTTCTTTTGTTCAACAATCGCTGCTGGCCGGCGGCTCCCTGCTGGGCGGCAGCATAGCCATGGCGGCGGGTCGCCGCGCGGAAGATATGGCCGATAAGCCCTTTAACCTGAACTATGGCTTTCATGAAGGGATGTTTCGCAACCATGCCGGCGATAATTTCATCGACCAGATCAAATTTGGCCATAGCATGGGCTTCCGCGCCATCGAAGACAACGGCATGATGGCCCGTTCGGCGGATGAGCAGAAAAAAATAGGTGAAACGCTGGCGAAACTGGGAATGACCATGGGCGTATTTGTAATTACTTCCGATAACTGGCACTGGAAGATGTCGCTCACTACCGGTAAGCAGGAGTTTACCGACCGGATGATACGCGACTGCAAGGAAGCGGTGGAAGTAGCCAAACGGTGCGGCGCCAAATGGGTAACCGTAGTGCCCGGCAACTTTGACCGCAGCCTGTCGCTCGAATACCAAACCGTCAACGTGGTCAATGCCCTGCGCAAAGCGGCCGCCATACTGGAACCTGCGGGGCTTGTAATGGTGCTGGAAGCCCTGAGCGATAACCCCGATCTTTTCCTGCGGCATACCGACCAGGCTTTTGCGGTCTGCCAGGCGGTGAAAAGCCCCTCGTGCAAGTTCTTGTATGACATGTACCACATGCAGCGCAATGAAGGGGATATCATCGCGAACATCGATCGTGTGTGGACGGAGACGCTTTATTTCCAGATCGGCGATAACCCGGGCCGTAATGAACCCGGCACAGGTGAAATGAACTACCGGAATATTTTTAAACACATTCACGCCAAAGGCTATACCGGTGTAATGGGTATGGAGCACGGCATTTCCATCAAGGGCAAAGAGGGTGAGCTGGCGCTGATCAGGGCTTACCGGGACGCCGATAATTTTCTCTAAACCACTTATGCAGCCATTTTCTTTTTACAGCGCCCCGGTTCGGGTATATATGGCCGTTAGCCTGTTGATGTGCAGCCTGGCAACAGCGCGGGCGCAGGGATTTGCCGATACGGCCACGCAGATCGACCGGCTTTTTGCCCGGTGGAACAGGACCAACGGTCCTGGCGCTTCGATCGAGATCAGCCGCAACGGGCAGCTTCTTTATCGCTGGCACGGCGGTATGGCCGATCTTGAGCACGGGGTGGCGATCGACAGCAACAGTCTTTTTGAAGCAGGATCGGTCTCCAAACAGTTTACGGCGGCGGCGGTATTGTTGCTGGCTGAACAGGGAGCTGTTTCGCTGCAGGACGATATACGCCGGTATTTTCCTGAGCTGCCTGATTACGGCCGGCCGGTCAGGATATATCATTTGCTGCATCATACCAGCGGATTGCGCGACTGGGGATCGGTGGCTTCGGTGGAAGGCTGGGGGCGGGGCTCACGGGCACATACAAACGAAGATGCGCTGGCCATTATCGCGCGGCAGCGCGCGCTCAACAATGTGCCGGGCGCCGAATACATTTATAGCAACAGTAATTTCAACCTGATGGCCCTGCTGGTGGAACGGGTTACAAGAACCAGCTTCGCTTCTTTTTGCCGGCAGCAGCTCTTTGCCAAGGCCGGTATGCCGCTCACCCGCTGGCGCAACCGGTACCGCGAGGTGGTGCCTGACAGGACCATCGCCTACCAGGCGCAAATGCCGCTGGGCTGGCAGATGGACATGCCTTTTGAAGATGCACATGGCAACGGCGGTTTGCTGACTACCCCGTCGGAGCTGGCGCGATGGGCCTGGCTCACCGGCACCGGCGCATTCAGGGGCGCGGGCTTCCGCGACAGGCAGTGGGAGAAAGGCCGCCTGAACAATGGCCGTGAAATCAGCTATGCCGCGGGGCTGGTGATCGACGAATATCGCGGCCATCCCCTGGTTACCCACAGCGGCTCCACGGCGGGCTATCGCGCCAACCTCGACTATTATCCAGACGACGGACTGGTGATTGCCGTGCAAAGCAATGATGCCGGTTTTCCGCCGGTGGTGATGGCCAGGCAGGTGGCCGATGTGCTGCTGGTGAAACGCCGCGAAGATTTTGCCTGGCCGGTAAAAAGCTATGCAATGCCTGCTACGCAGGTGGCGGCGCTGGCGGGCTGGTACCGCAATACACGCAGCAACGAAACCCTGTTCCTTTCTTATGCCAATGACAGCCTGCGTTCTGCCAATGGCCGGGCCTGGACGCCGGTAGGGGAGCGCGCCTTCATTGCCGACAACCAGCGGCTGCAGTTGGTGACAAAGGGGAAAGACAGCCTGCTTTACCTGGCCGACCGGCCCGGTATGCCAGATACGATATACTGGAAAAAAGAAAAGCCGGCAGTCACCCCAAGCCGCGACCTCGCAGCCTATACCGGCGCCTGGTTCAGCGAAGAAGCCAATACCCGCTTCGTGATCACGCAGCGGGGCGACTCCCTGTTCTGCCGGCAATCGCGCGGGCCGGTATTGTATATGCGACCGACCTGTTTGCATGGGTTTTCAATGCCGAATGCTGATTTTTATTTTATCAGTGATGGAAAGAGGCCGGCCACGGAATTTCTATTTTCGGTTAACCGTGCCCGTAATATCCGGTTCCGTAAGACGGGCTCCTGACGATCGGCAGTACCGCCTTTTGCCGCTTGTTTTCCCGGCAGGCGGCAGGTTACACCGTGATGGCCTACATTTACAGCGTCATTGGAAAGAATATGCAGTCATTTGAACAATTATTGCACGCATTTAATGTCGTTTTTGAAAAAAGCCATTTCCCCGGGCAGCCGGCCAGCCTGTACCAGCCGGCGGCCTATTTTTTATCGATGGGCGGCAAGCGGGTTCGACCGGTGGCCGTGCTGATGGGCAATGAGCTTTTCGATGAAATTGTTCCCGATAGCTGGCAGGTAGCCACCGCGATAGAGCTTTTCCACAATTTTACCCTGATCCACGACGATATCATGGACAAAGCGCCCCTGCGCCGCGGCATGGAAACCGTACATACACGCTACGGCGAGCCGACCGCCCTGCTGGCGGGCGATGTAATGCTGGTGGTGGCTTATGATTACCTGAATAAGGTGCGATCGCCGCAGGTGCATCGCCTGATCCGGATCTTCAACGAAACCGCCAAAGCCGTTTGTGAAGGGCAGCAGCTCGATATGGATTTTGAAAAGCAGGGGCAGGTGTCGATGTCTGACTACCTGCACATGATCACCCTGAAAACCTCGGTGCTGCTGGCGGCCAGCCTGCAGTTGGGGGCCGTGCTGGGCGGCGCCAGCGAGGGTAACCAGGAACATATCTATGCATTTGGTAAGAACCTGGGCATTGCTTTCCAGGTGCAGGACGACTACCTCGATGCATTCGGCGATCCGCAAAAATTCGGAAAGCAGGTGGGGGGCGATATCCTGGCCAATAAAAAAACCTTTCTGCTCATCAAAGCCCTTGAAATGGCATCGCCGTACGATGCCGCCCGGTTGACCGCGCTGCTGAGCAGCCAGCCGGCTGATAAAGTAGCGCAGGTGCTGGCCATTTACCGAAACTGCGGGGTAGACCAGTGGGCGCGTTCGCTCAAAGCCGAATACTACGACAAAGCCCTGCGGCACCTGGAGGCGGTAGCCGTGGTGAGCCGGCGGAAAAAACCGCTGGAAGACCTGGCGGCTTTCCTGTTGCAGCGCGAATATTAATTTTCTTCTTTATATTGACTACAAATCAACGGCATGGCGAATTCCCTGTTCAGAAAAAAGTCTATTGAGAAAATCATCCGCGACCATGAGCAGGGGCTCTCAGACGGACATATCGTAGAGATGAAAAAAGTGCTGACGGTGCGTGATCTCACGTTCATGGGAATTGCGGCCGTGATCGGCGCCGGTATCTTTTCCACCATCGGGTCGGCCGCTTTTAATGGCGGTCCGGGCGTGATCCTGCTTTTCATCATTACCGCCATCACCTGCGGTTTTACCGCACTCTGTTATGCCGAATTTGCCTCGCGCGTGCCGGTGTCGGGCAGCGCATATACGTATTCGTATGTAACGTTTGGCGAACTCATTGCGTGGATACTGGGCTGGGCGCTGATCCTTGAATACTGTATCGGCAATATCGTGGTGGCCATCAGCTGGAGCAGCTATTTCAACAACATCCTGCACAATGTTTTTCACATCGACCTGCCGGCCTGGTTGTCGACCGGCTACAGCACGGCAAAACGCCTGCACGATGCGGCGCTGCAGGCAGGCCAGCCCACGGGCGACTTACTGTTTAATACGGCGCCGAAAATTGCCGGCATTCCCTTTATCATCAACCTGCCTGCATTTATTATAGTGTGTATTATCACCTCGCTGGTGTTTATCGGCATCAGCGAAAGCAAGAAAACCGCCAACTTCATGGTGGGGCTCAAGATCTGCGTGCTGATATTCATTGCGCTGGTAGGCGGGTATATCATATTCACCGACGATCTTACCGGTAACTGGACGCCGTTTTTGCCGAACGGCATGACCGGCGTACTGAAAGGTGTATCGGCCGTTTTTTTTGCCTATATCGGGTTTGACGCCATCAGCACCACCGCTGAAGAGTGCGCGAACCCGCAGCGCGACATGCCCCGCGCCATGATCTATTCGCTCGTGCTCTGTACGCTGATCTACGTGGTCACTACGCTGGTGATAACCGGGCTGGTGAACTATAAAGCGTTTGAAGGCGTAACCGATCCGCTGGCTTTTGTGTTCGATAAAATCAATATGAAGAAAGTCGGCACTTTTATTTCCATCAGCGCGGTGCTGGCCGCTACCAGCGTGTTGCTGGTTTTCCAGATCGGGCAGCCGCGTATCTGGATGAGCATGAGCCGCGACGGGTTATTGCCCAAATCTTTTTCC
>JBDHYM010000196.1:0-5695 GCA_039811405.1 Flavihumibacter sp.
CGGCAATCTTGATGGCGTTGCCTTCGGCCTCGGCCGATTTCGTTTTGGTGATCAGCAATGCCTGCCCTTCGTTTTCGGCGGCGGCTTTCAGGTTATTAGAAGCCACTACCCTGCTCATCGACTCAAGGATCACGGGGTCGAATGTAATGTCGTTTACCTGCAGGTCTTGCAAATGGTAACCCCATTCTTCCAGCAGTTGATCCACCTGCTCTTTTACGTATTCAACGATTTCCCGCCGCAGTCCCAGGATTTCCGCCTGGCGTTTGGTGGCCACAAAAGAGCGCACCGTTCCTTCAATGGTTCTCGACAGGGCCTGCATCAGGTCACGTTCCGAAATGAATTTGAAAGCCACTTTCTTAATGGTTTCCTCGTTCGAGTTCTGCACCGAAAACAGCAGCATATTCTTGAAATATACGTTCGCCTGGTCGGCGGTTACCGCCTGGAACTCCATTTCAATCGATCGGTTCTGCACCGACACCCGCCTGGATATCTGTTCCACAAAGGGAATGACGAGGTTGAGGCCGGGATGAAGAATGCGGCGGTATTTTCCAAACATCGTCACTACGCCGATAAACCCCTGGTTAACGGTTTTCAATCCCGCCAGCACGATAGCAATAATGATAATGATCCACCAACTGGAAGCAATAAAAGAAACCATGGTTGTTGATTTGCGATAAATATAGGTTAAGTATTCAATTCGGTGCCGCCCAGAGCTGTACGAGTTCTACCAGCATATCCACACTCTTTTGCATATCCTGCACACTCACATATTCCTGGCAGCTATGCAGGGCCATTTCGCCCGTAAAAAGATTCGGGCAGGGCAATCCCATGAAACTCAGCCGGGCGCCGTCGGTGCCGCCCCTGATCGGCAGTTGCCGCGGCTGCAGGCCCACCCGCCGGATCGCCTCTTTCGCCAATTCCACCTGGCGGCTGTCGGCACCGATCACCGTCGCCATGTTGCGGTACTGTTCTTCCACGACATACGCCGAACGGGCGCCGGGATGGCTTTTCGTCACCTCATCGGCCAGGCGCTGCAGCATATAAGCATACTCGCCCAGTTTTGACGTACGGAAATCGCGCAGGATAAAACGAACCGACGCCTTCTCTGCGTTCCCGCTGATGTGCACCGGGTGTACAAACCCCTCGCGGCCGGCAGTGGTTTCGGGCGATAAGCCGCCGGTTGGCAGCGAGGCCACGAACTGCGACGCCAGCTTGATGGCATTTACCAGCTTGCCTTTGGCAGCGCCAGGGTGCGCGGCAACGCCTAAAAAATCGACGGTCATGCCATCGGCCGAAAAATTTTCCGTTTCTATGCTGCCGGCCTCGCCCGCATCAAGTGTATAGCCGAAATCAGCGCCCAGTTGCTGCAGGTCGAGCTTATCGACGCCGCGACCCACTTCTTCGTCGGGCGTAAACAACAGCCGGATCTTGCCATGTGGAATGCCGGGATGTTGTGCCAGGCAGGCAGCGAGATCCATGATAATGGCCACGCCCGCCTTATCGTCGGCGCCCAGCAGGGTGGTGCCCGAAGCGGTTACAATGTCGTCGCCGATCTTCTCCCGCAGATAGGGATGGTCGTGCAGGCGGATCACCTGCGTCGGATCGTCGGGCAGTACCAGGTCGCTGCCGTCGTACCGGTAATGCACGATCGGCTTTACACCGGCGCCGCCACAGTCTGGTGCTGTATCCATGTGCGCGCAAAAGCAAAGCACCGGCGTTTCCCGGTCTGTATTGGCTGGTATGGTCGCATACACGTATCCGTTAGCATCGAGCTGGGCGTCGCCATATCCCATTGCCTGCAGCTCGCTTACCAGCAACCGGCCCAGGTCTTTCTGCTTTTCGGTACTGGGAAAGCGGTCGCTGAAGGGATCGCTTTGGGTATCGATGCGCACATAATTTAAAAACCGTTCTAATACAGTATGCTGGTAAGAAATCGACATGAAACAATAATTTCGAGCAAATTAATCTATTGATGGCATTCCGTTCGGCATGGATGCGGGTAGTACTGTTCCTGTTGGCATATACGTTGCTGCAGGCTGCCATCGGCTTACAGCAGCCTGCCTTCCTGCCGCGCACCGGTTTCTCGTTTTGCATTTCGCTGCTGCTGGTGTTTTCGTTTACCCGGTGGGCTGACCGGCTTGCTTTTTCAGCAACAGGCATTGATGCATCGTCTTTTTTATATGAATCGGCACTGGGACTGATCACCGGCATCACGCTCACCGCACTGATCACTGCAGCACTGGCAACCCTGCATCAATTGTACTGGCAACACGAAGTACGATGGGAAACCGCCGGCTTTCTCAGTTCGCTGCTGGCCATGCTGCTGATCGCCATTGCCGAAGAACTGGTTTTTCGCGGTTATGTATTGCGTAACCTGCTGACCTGCATGCCGCCCCCCGCCGCGCTGTTGTTATCGGCCATTGTATTTGCCGTATTCCACGCCGGCAACCCGGGTGTTTCCTGGTTGCCCCTGCTCAATATATTCCTGGCGGGGTGCCTGCTCGGCATCCGCTACCTGTTTTCACAAAAAATAGGATTCGGCATCGGTCTTCATTTCAGCTGGAATTTTTTGCAGGGGCCGGTATTGGGTTATACCGTCAGCGGCATAACCCTTCCTTCGGTGTTTACACCTGTTCCGGGCAATAACCGGCTATTGACAGGCGGCGAGTTCGGGTTGGAAGGTTCCTTGCTTTCCACCATTGCCCTTGCTTTGTCTGTGGTGATTTTCTACCGCGCGGCCCGACACAACTACGCAGGAACGGTTCACAACAGCCGGGAATCCCAGAAATAGTCTTCCGTGCGTACCAGCTTCACTTTGCGCTCAAACGCAGGATGGCGGGTATTGATGAGGTAATTGTATTCTAAAGGGATAATAGCCGATGGTATCCGCAACACCAACGATTCACGGCGGCTGTACCAGTCGGCGCCTATTTGCTGCAAATAAGGATAAGCTGCCAGCGTACGCCAGTTTGCAGGCAGGTCCCGCATTCTTACATGCGTAAACAATTCGTCGTCGTCGGCAACGGAAATGACCATCACCTTATACTGGAACCCAGGTGTAACGGCGCCCTTGTGCACGATCAGCTCCAGCGACGACAACGATCTTGACGAACCTGTGTACAATACAAACTGCCCCCTGGTATTCCACCGGTTGGCGCTGCCCGACGAGGTCAGTGTGTCTGCATATGCTTCCTTTGAAATCCTGAACAGCTCCATGATCAGGCATTGTCACCATATTCCATGGCTGTTAAGCGGTCATCAACGAACCTGACACCGGTAACGGTGTTTAAGAAAGACAAAGGCTTTTTACCATCGAAATAAAAATTGGGCGTATTCAGCCAGGTTTCAAACCCCTGTGTGGATCCGAATACATTTTTACCGTGCTTGAACAAAGAGAGCAGTAAAAGCACCTGCTCTTTTACATTTTCGCGCACTACCGATTTCGGCTTTTTATATTCACGGAAGGTTTTTACACTAACATTCAACCAGTCTGATAATACATCGTCAGTGAAGCTGGTAACCGATTTCATGGCATGCACATGCTTCCAGTTAACATCGGCATTGTACAAGCGGTACAGCACTTCACTGTCATTGACTACACCGGGAACGCTTTCGATCACTTCGGTATCGTAGTTTTTAGCCGTTGCCATAAATGCATTATTTAAAACAAAAATAGGCAAAATAACCCGTTCATACCGGCAATTTTACCTTTTTTGCAGAAATATTTTTACCGGTACAGGTAAAAATTATTGAACAGCCGCTTGAAGCCGGCATGCGATTGGCCGCGGAAAACCACGTCGTGTCCGAATACCACCAGTCTTCCTTTTTTTACATTGGCTTCAAACGAGCTGACGCCGTCCATCAGGTATGATTGTCCCCAGGCCCAACCGCTGCGCAAGGGCTTATCGGTTGAAAACCAGCTCAACGGCTTGATGTCTGTTGCACCCATATGGATAGTGAACACCGGGCTGTTGGCAAAATAAATATCCGTTTGCGACGGCATACCGAAATTGGAAAATTGGGTACTATCTACCGTTTCGCGCAGAATGCTTCCGGGAATATAATAGCGGGTCGATGGCAGCGGCACTTTCTTGCCTTCTCTGTTGAACTCGGTCAGGTGGTCTTCTATCGGCAGGTGCAGTTGATAGGCGAGATTGGCGCTGCCGCCGATGGTGATGACTGTTCCGCCATTCTCGATGAAGGCACGCAGCACGGGGATCGACTTACTGCTGGTCAGCACGCCTACCCAGCTTTTGTATTCGTCGGGCAGGTCCGCTTCTTTGATGGCCGACGGCCTGGCGCTGAGTTGCTCCCTACCCACCGGCGGTATAGCCGATCCGTTAAATACCAGTATGTCGAACTGCTTGTGAAGATCGCCGTTATCAATTTCTTTTGAGTACACGAAGCGCACATCGCTGAAATGGTATTGCTCTGTCAGCCACTGCAGCCACCCTGCCGGCATTGATCCGCCATAGGTGTTCCAAATACCGATACGCGCAGGTTTTACAGCTATCGTGGCGGCGGGCATGGCAGCAAGCGGTTCTATATGAAGTCCCCATTTCCGGGCGCCTGTTTCCAGTATGCCCGTTGCCTTAGCGGTGGCAGGAACAATAAAACTACCGGCCGGCTGGCCCTGGCCGGCTGCCGTTGTTCTTTTTACCGCTACGCCTGCTTTCAGCAGATCGTTCACCACTACGAAAGCATTGTTCTGTGAAGCGGCAATCGAATAGGCTTTGCCTTTGGCGGTAAAAGGAACCGCATCGAATGCCTGTATCTCTCCATAAGGAATGGTGTTGAATGATCCTTCCACCGGTTCGGTGTAACGGTCGAACTGCACGCCCATTTGGTAAGCAAGGGTCCAGCCGGCTGCGTCGTAGGGCCGAACGGGTGGGCCTCCGGGATATTCCAGGTCGTTGGGATGGTCCTGTGGCTCGAACATGTCGATCACGTGGGCGCGGAAGGCCTGGTCGGCAGGCACCACGTAAGAGCCGGCCGGGTATTGCTTACCCCCTGCTGTAAATGCCGCAGGCGCTTTCTTCACTTTGATGCCCGACCAGAGCAGGGCATTAATGAAACGGGTAGCGGTTGCAAAATCGGGCTGATCGGCTGGTATAACATAGGTTCTTGCATCCTTATTTGCCACGTTCTTGTAAACGCGGTCGTAATACACCGCAGGTATCGAAGACGCGTTGGCGCCGCTGCTGCGGGGTGTTGCCTTAGACAATGAATCGCGTTGGTACATGGCATACAACGAATCCGCATAACGCGGATAATTCGTCCAGTTATCGCGACTGCCCTTCTCTATCGCGTGCCTGCCCATCTGGTAGATGTTGTACAGTAACAGGCTGCGCTGCCGCGCCGCATAATCGAGCACCGCGTAGTTGAGCGCAATGGAATAATCCATCGACTGGCGGAAATACCATTTCTGCGGTTGCACGGGATTGGGGTTGGCGTCTGTTGGTATAAGCCGGTCGGGCACGACCGGTATCTGCGACGGCGTGGGGCTGCCAATCATTTCAGTCAGCAGCCCGATCATATTGTGAAAATAAGGCGTGGTGCGCAGCCCGCCATTCCACCAGGTCGAATACACCGACCCTGCCCGCTTTGTATAACCGGGCTTGCCTTCCTGGTTGAGCCGGTTTTGCATGGCGGCGCCAACGGCTTCGATACCGGTAATCACCAGCGGATCGTACAC
>JBDHYM010000197.1:0-5695 GCA_039811405.1 Flavihumibacter sp.
AATACTAAGTTACTTATACACAGCTTGTGGATATTGTTAATATTTACAAGCTGCCTTTACAGCCCGCTGCGCCGCAATTGCAGGTAAGTTGCCCATCGTGATGCGTTTCGCCATAATTGCAGGTGATTTCTTCTCCCGCCCTGATGGCTCGCAGGCTGTAAAACTCGACTCGTCCGTAGCAGCAACGCATATAGCTGTTCGGCCGGCACGAATGATTGATGTATCGCAGGGCGTTGGCGCCTACGCTTGCGTCTAATGCAAGTCCGTTGCCAAACTCGACCATTGCTACTCTTTTTTGTTGCCTGACCCTTTTTCTGGCTTCACGCACAGAAATGATTTCGCCCGCCAGCTCGCCGATTTTTTTCCGGGCGGGAATGCGTTGTGTCGAAAAACAGCCGGTACCGTCGATAGGAGAGGCTGCATTCGCCACGGGGAAGCGAATCAACGGAACAGGGCTTGCAGTGTTGTGTTTTTTCAACATAAGGAATTGCTTCATCCGAAAAGATCAGACGACAGGTACCTGTCGCCGCGATCGCAGATGATGCAGACAATAACGCCGCCTGCCAGCGATTTCGATAATTCAACCGCCGCGTGCACCGCCCCGCCGCTGCTCATGCCGCTGAAAATGGCCTCTTCCCGGGCCAGCCGCACGGCCATGCGGCGCGCATCTTTCTCGCTGACTTCAAACACCTGGTCCAGTCGCTTACGGTCGAATATTTTGGGTAGATAAGCCTCCGGCCATTTCCGGATGCCGGGAATTTTGGAGCCGTCGGTGGGCTGGCAGCCGATGACCTGTATACCGGGGTTCTGCTCTTTCAGAAATTTGGAAACGCCCATTACGGTGCCGGTAGTACCCATAGCCGACACGAAATGAGTAACCGCTCCCTGTGTGTCGCGCCAGATTTCGGGACCCGTGGTGCGGTAGTGCATTTCATAATTATCCGGATTGGCAAACTGGTTCAGCATCAGATAGCCGCCTTTTTTAACCTGCGCATCGGCATAATCAATGGCGCCTTCCATCGACAAATGAGCGGGCGTCAGTATTACTTTTGCACCAAATGCTTCCATGCCCAATACACGCTCGCGGGTAGCGTCTTCAGGCATCACCAATTCGATCTCCACCCCAAATAAACTGGCGATCATGGCGAGTGCGATGCCGGTATTGCCGCTGGTGGCTTCAATGAGCTTGATGCCGGGTTTTAACTCGCCGCGATCCATCGCGCCCTTGATCATCCCATATGCGGCACGGTCTTTTACGCTGCCACCGGGGTTATTGCCTTCCAGTTTGGCGAGGATAGTAACCCCGGGATTTACAATAACACTTTTTAAGGTAACAAGGGGCGTATTGCCCACTAAGTCAAGTATGCCAGCCATGAAAAACAGTATTGGCTGCGGAAGTTAACTAAGAATTTTAATAAATATTGACCGTTTGTGCATTGAGCTCTTCTTTGATCATGTCGCTCAATGCCTGTTCCTGCTCCTGTACCCATACCGGCAGGGGCTGTGCAATAATGACCCAGTCATTGTCCTGCCTGCGCATACGGAACATTACCCGGTTTCCCCGGTCATCCACCACATCGATGGAAAACAGGGTTTCCTGCAATAACGTCATTTTCCGGAAATTGAATTCGCGCAGGCGGCCATCAGCCTTGATGAGCCGCGTGAACTGGATGTTTTTTACAAATTTTATCTGCATAAGGTTTCAGTAAGGGTGATAAGACAGTATTATGGACAGCAATTTTCGTGCTGGTAATGTAAAAGCATCTCTTAAAAAGCAGAAAGTTGTAAACAATTTTGAATTGCATTGACGGGCGCCGACCAAAATTGGTTATAGCGCCTGGCTTCCCTGCCGGCCGAACTGACAGGCCGGAGAGTGTTAATTCATCTTGACCCGCTTCTTCAACTCTTCGAGCGGAAGGTTGATTGACTTACCGATCTTTTGCCGGTTGCGGTAGGTGACGAGCTTCAAACTGGTTGCGCCCACGGGAAAAACCAGCGGCTGGCTGTAAACGGGGTAATAAGCATCGGGGTAAAATTCATCAAAGCTATAATGGATCTCCAACCCGGGAATCTCGTTTGACAATACCACCTGGACCGTGCTGTCAGTCAGTTTTTTTACGTCGACGATGGGATCATACATACTGGTCGAATAGTTGACCTCCGCCTGGTCTGCCCGCTTGAAATGCGCTTCCGTTCTGGCGACGAAGTCCGGCCAGTTTTTCACCCGCGCGGGGCTCCATACCGACTCTGCCACCGCCCATCCACGCGGCCAGAGCATGTATTGAAGGTGCCGCACGGTGTGCAGCCGCTCGCTCCACAGGTTTGCCTGCCCGCCCATGATATATGTAGAATCCACTCCCTTGGGAACGGGGTTGAAATCGTATGATTTCTTCAAACGTACATTGCCATAAGTCGGCGGCTCCGCCAGCGGATCGCCCTGGTAAAGATCAACGTAGGTATAAGTGGAGGGCGACATGATCACCGCATGTTTCATTTTTGCCGCTTCGATACCCCCTTTTTCGCCGCGCCAGCTCATCACCACCGCACCGGGCGCAATACCGCCTTCCAGTATTTCGTCCCACCCGATCATCTTCTTCCCTTTGGAAGCAATGATTTTGCTTACCCGCTTCACAAAATAGCTTTGCACCTCATCGAGGGTTTTCATTTTTTCTTTTGCCATCAGCGCCTTTACAGCGTCGCTTTTTTCCCAGAAACCCTTGTAGGTTTCATCGCCGCCCATATGGATGTATTCATAGGGAAAAAGCTGCGCGATTTCGCCGAAAACCTTGTCGAGCATTTCGTACACTTTTTCGTTGGCGGGGCACAGGGTGTTGTCAACCAATCCGTAGAAATGCCCGCCGGGCGGCCAGATCATAAATTTGTTACCCACATTTACCTCGTAGGTGCCGGGTGTGCAGGCCAGCTCGGGATAAGCAGCCAGGAAGGCCATGCTGTGCCCGGGAACATCTATTTCAGGAAGAATGGTTACGAAACGTTCTTTTGCATAGGCGATGATCTCTTTGATGTCGTCTTGTGTAAAAAAGCCGCCATAGTTTTTGGGCTCGCCCGGCTGCGGTGCGGCAAAGCTCGACCACATGCCGGTGCGCTCGGGCCTGAAAGCGCCTATCTCGGTGAGCTTCGGCAGGCTTTTGATCTCGATGCGCCAGCCCTGGTCGTCGGTCAGGTGCAGGTGCAGGAAATTGTACTTATACCTGACCATTTCATCAATAAAGTCTTTTACCTGTGCTTTGTCGAACCAGTGTCGAACCACATCGAGCATTAACCCCCGGTAACCGAACCGCGGTTTATCTGTAATCGAAACGTACGGGATTTTCCAGCTTATGTTTTCAGCCGGTGCTTTGCGCTCAATTTCAGCGGGCAGCAACTGCCACAGGGTTTGAACCCCATAGAAGAGCCCGGCCGCCGTATTCGCCGTGATCGTCACGCCGTTGCCATCCACCTGCAGGATATAACCTTCTTTGCCCAGGGCAGGGTCGTGTTTTTTAGTAAGCGCCAGACGGATGGCGGCAGCGCCGGTAACGGGTGCTTGTACCTGGTAGCCGGTTGATTGCTGGATTTTCCGGCTGACGAGGCCGGCGATGAAACGAAGGGAATCGCCGGTCGGTACCTGCAAAAGAACCGGGTTTTGCAGCGTGAACGCGCCATTTCCTCTGCTCCACTGCGCGGGCAGCGGGATGAGAGCGGGGATTTCTGTGGTCGATTGGGCGCCGGCGGGCAAGCATCCGAGACCGAACACGATATAGCAGGCAAATCTTAACATTTGGCAGACAGGCTTCATGTGGGTGAAAATAAGGATTTTGTTATTTTGGTACCATGTACGCAAAAAGATTTACCGCCCTGGCCATCGCGATTTGTTTAACCATCGCTGCGCAGGCGCAGGATTGCGCCCTGCAAAAAGGCAATGATGATTTCAGTAACCAGCCCAAGCTCTATACCGGCTTTCTCGATTTGCAGGATGTGAAGCTGAATATCGATGCAACGGCCAGGGAGATTGATTATTTTTTTGTGATCGCCAACCGCAGCGCCAACTGTATCGGTGAGCAGTCGGAAGCCCTTTTTCTGTTTGAGGGTGGAAAGCAGAAAATGATCTTGCGTAATACCGGCGGCGATAACTGCAACGGGTACTTCCATATTCTTATGAAAAACGGCGTTAACACGCCGTCCAACCTGCAAAAGCTGGCTACAAAAAAAGTGGTGTCGATCACCTTCTCCGACAGAAACGACAAAAAAACAACCATTGCCCTTAGCCCCGCCCAGCAGGAACTGCTGATGAAAGTGAGCAACTGCATTGCAACGGAGTCAAAGACGCTGACGCAATAAAAGTAAAAAGCCGCTTCTCAGCGGCCTTTTATTACAGCGATATAGTAGCCATTGGCCACGGTCAATAGCGATAGTGTTCAGGTTTGAACGGACCTTCTTTGGGTATGCCAAGGTATTCGGCCTGGGCGGTTGTCAGCTCATCGAGCGTTACGCCGATTTTTGCCAGGTGCAGGCGGGCCACTTTCTCATCGAGGTGCTTCGGCAGCACATATACTTTGTTTTCATAGTTACCGTGGTTGCTCCACAGCTCTATCTGCGCCAGCGTTTGGTTGGTGAATGAATTGCTCATTACAAAGCTCGGGTGACCGGTCGCGCAACCGAGGTTCACCAGGCGGCCTTCCGCCAGCAGAATGATGTCTTTACCGTTCACGTTGTAGATGTCAACCTGCGGCTTGATGGTGTCTTTGGTATTGCCATAATTGGTATTCAGCCAGGCAACATCGATCTCTATATCGAAGTGCCCGATATTGCAAACGATGGCTTTGTCTTTCATCAGCTTGAAATGCTCGCCGGTGATGAGATCGCGGCAGCCTGAAGCGGTCACGATGATATCGGCTTCTTTAACGGCATCGATCATTTTTTTCACCTCGAATCCGTCCATCGCCGCCTGCAGCGCGCAGATGGGGTCGATCTCGGTCACGATCACGCGGCAACCCGCGCCGGCCAGCGAAGCGGCAGATCCCTTACCGACATCGCCATATCCACCCACAACAGCTACTTTACCCGCCAGCATTACATCGGTAGCGCGGCGAATCGAATCGACCAGCGATTCTTTACAGCCGTATTTGTTATCGAACTTGCTCTTCGTAACAGAATCGTTTACGTTGATGGCAGGGATTGGCAGCGTGCCTTTGGCCATTCTTTCATACAGGCGGTGAACACCGGTGGTGGTTTCTTCGCTCAGGCCTTTCACGTGACGGATCAGCTCGGGGTATTTGTCGAACACCATGTTGGTGAGGTCGCCACCATCGTCGAGGATCATGTTCAGCGGACGGTCAGCACCGCCAAAAAACAGGGTTTGTTCTATACACCAGTCGGCCTCTTCCTGGGTTTGTCCTTTCCAGGCGAATACCCCAATGCCTGCAGCGGCAATGGCAGCGGCGGCATGGTCTTGTGTAGAGAAGATATTACAGGAGCTCCATTTCACTTCAGCACCCAGGGCCACCAGCGTTTCGATCAGCACAGCGGTCTGGATGGTCATATGCAGACAACCCGCTACACGAGCGCCTTTCAGCGGTTGCGATGCTTTGTATTCTTCACGGATCGCCATCAGGCCCGGCATTTCTGCTTCCGCCAGGCGGATTTCTTTTCTTCCCCACTCCGCCAGGCTGATATCTTTCACTTTGTAGGCCAG
>JBDHYM010000198.1:0-5669 GCA_039811405.1 Flavihumibacter sp.
AATCAAACATGCCGAGTATGGATTCGCCCGCCCTTCAGCAGTTCAAAAGTGAAGTGGCACTGAAGTTTCAGATGTATAACAGTTTCTTTACAGCGCTGCCTTTTCACCGTATCGAAAAAACCGGTATCCTGTTGTCGATGTTCCTCAACGACTGTGAAGAAGGATATAAGAAACTGAAAAGCCCGCTGCAGATCGTGGACGATTTTTTTGCGCAGCATACCTCCTACCGGACCGAGCAGGAGCATACCGACCTGCTGTTCCGTTTCGTGCAATACGTGGAAAGGCAGGTGGTGCTGTTTGATGCGCTGGAAGACGCTGCCTTCGCCAAAGTGAACGACCTCGGCGGCCCGGGTACCCTGAAGCAGTTGACAGCTTCGCTGGAAACAGAACGGGACAAGAAAATAGATACCCGCGATTTTACCGTTAAGATCGTACTGACAGCCCATCCTACACAATTCTATCCTGGAT
This sequence comes from Flavihumibacter sp., assembly GCA_039811405.1. Lineage (GTDB taxonomy): Bacteria > Bacteroidota > Bacteroidia > Chitinophagales > Chitinophagaceae > Flavihumibacter. The sequence continues at coordinate 469 of JBDHYM010000198.1, forward strand.
CTGTACTGGGTATTATACACGACCTGGCCAATGCCCTGCAGCAAAACAATACCACGCTGGTAAATACCTATCTCCAGCAATTGGGCAAGACGCCTTTCTTCAAGAAACAAAAGCCCACGCCGTTCGACGAGGCGATGAGCCTGGTATGGTACCTCGATAATGTTTTCTACCCGGCGGTGGGTCGTATTCTTACCTATGCAGAAAACGAGCTGACGCCTTATTTCACGCAACAGCAGCCGCTGCTGCAGTTGGGTTTCTGGCCCGGTGGCGATCGCGACGGCAATCCTTTCGTTACTGCCGAAACCACCCTGCAGGTAGCCACGGCGCTGCGAAAAAGTATTGTTCGCTGTTATTATCTCGATGTTCGCCGCCTTAAGCGCCGCCTCACTTTCAAGGAAACCGATCAGTTGATATTGCAATTGGAACAGCAACTGTACAATGAGGTTTTCCGCGAAGAAGTGCAGTATGACCTGTCGCTCGAGCAAATGATTGCGCAACTGAGCCAGATCCGCGACACCCTGGTGTACCAGAACAATGGGCTTTTTGTCAACCTGATCGATAATCTTTCCAATAAGATGCGGGCTTTCGGCCTGTATTATGCGTCGCTTGATGTACGGCAGGACAGCTCCGTACACGAAGCTGTATTTGAGGCGTTATCAGCAGCCGGTACTGTGTTGCCGACCGGCTATAGGTCGATGGATGAAGACGAAAAGCTGCTGGTACTGTCGCAACTGGATGCATTGCCCGCGGTCAACCCGTTGACTGACCCGCTGCACACAGATACCATCAAAACCGCGCAGGCCATCAAAACCATACAGGCGCAGAACGGAGCAGTCGCCTGTCACCGTTATATCATCAGCCAGTGTAACAAAGCTGTTAACGTAATGGAAGTGTACGGGCTGCTGCTGCTGGGTGGTTTTACAGGCGATGATATGCCCGTTGACATTATGCCGCTGTTCGAAACGATCGACGACCTGCAGAACGCCGGCGCTATCATGGAAAAGCTGTACAGTTTCCCCGCGTACAAAAAACACCTGAGCAACAGGGGCAATAAACAGACCATCATGCTGGGTTTTTCCGACGGTACCAAAGACGGGGGGTACCTGATGGCTAACTACAGCATTCTCATTGCGAAGCAATCGCTGACCGCCTTATCGGCCCGGTACAATATCGATGTGATCTTTTTTGACGGTCGTGGCGGTCCTCCCGCCCGCGGTGGTGGCAAAACCCAGAAGTTCTATGCCTCCATGGGCAAAGATGTATCGAATAAGGAGATACAACTGACTGTACAGGGGCAAACCATCAGCTCCAATTTCGGTACGCTTGATGCCGCGCAGTTCAATATGGAACAATTGCTGAATGCGGGTCTCAGCGGACTGATGCGTGCAAACGACCGGCCCACCCTCCGGCCCGACGAGCAACAGTTGCTGGAAAAGCTGGCCGAAGACGGATATGCGGCCTATGTGAAACTGAAAGACCACCCGCATTTTGTCGACTACCTTTCGCATGCGAGCCCGCTGCGGTTTTATGCCGAAACCAATATAGGATCGCGGCCCACCAAGAAGGGAAGCGCCAGCCGATTCAGCCTGAAAGACCTCCGGGCCATTCCTTTCGTGGGCGCCTGGAGCCAGTTGAAACAGAACGTGACCGGTTATTTCGGTGTGGGTACGGCCCTGCAACTGGCAGAGAAAAGAGGTGAATGGAAACAGTTAAAAGAGCTCTACCAGCATTCCCTGTTCTTCAGAACGCTGATCGATAACTGCCAGATGGCAATGCTGAAATGCTATTTTCCGCTTACCAGCCATTTGTCGTCGCACCCCGCGTTCGGCGAAATATGGCACATGGTATTTGTCGAATTTGAGCTAACCAGGAAATACATCTTCCTGCTGACCGGTACCAATGAGCTGATGGCCGATTATCCGGTAGAGCAGATGTCGATCCAGATGCGCGAGCGGATTGTGCTGCCGCTCACCACCATCCAGCAATATGCTATTGCCAAAGTGCGCGGGCTGGAAGGAGCAACCGGCCCTACGCCGGCAGCAGGCCTGAAAGCTGTGTACGAGAAACTGGTGATGCGCTGTTCATTCGGTATTATCAATGCCGGCAGAAACAGCGCCTGAGTGCATTACAGCTTCAGGAGCTTCATCACTTTGCGTTCATCGCCCTGGATGATCTCCACAAAGTAGTACCCTGCACGCAGGTTGCTGCCGAACCGGTACAACTCACCGGCGAATAATTGTTTCTTTTGCCCGCGCAACAGGTGTTGAAAATCGTGCACGCGTACTTCGAAGGGCTCATTTTGTTTGCCGCCCTGAATGAGCAACCGGCAGGCATCGGTGCAGGGGTTGGGTGAGATGCGGGCGGAGAAGCTATAGATCGCTTCGCAGGGAACAACACTGCCCGGGTACATCGATGCGTCATGGTCGTTGCAATCGTCGGCATTGGCAACATAACCCGGCAGCCCGGCCACTGCATACCGCGGCCTGGAGGGGTCGCCATAGCCGTCGCCATCGTTGTCGGCATAAAATATTTTCTGAACAGCGGCAAGCTTCCAAAGGTCGTTTTTCTGATCACCGCCCATAAGATACACTTCGCCGTCGTTCGGTACCCAAAGCAATCCCCCGGTTCTGCTGCCCGGCGTGTTACTGAAACCGGCTACCTGACGTTGACCGTAAACGGGCGATTGATCAGCCTGTTGGCTTCCCTTTATCCAGGTCCATTGCCGGGTGCCGGCGTCAAATTTCCAGAGGTCGGCCTTGTTGCCGGTTTCCGTTGCAGTAAGATAACCCTTGCCGCCGTATACAAACAGGTTTCCGTGCTTGTCTGCCGCCCAAAGTGCGCCCGATCTGTTACCGGGCTGGATACCGGGAGAAGGAACATTTAGCTGGCCGTAACTGGCCGGCCGGGTCAGCAACTGGTCGCCGGCCACCCAGGTCCACTGGTTGGTGCTGATGGTATATTTCCAGACGGCGTTGCTGGGTTGTGTAACGGGCCGGGACGATTCGTCGAAAACCATGTCGCCGCTGTACATCCACAGGTTATTGTCGGGATCGGTCCATCCGATGGCATGCGCGATGGCGCCAGGGGTGTTGACGGGAGAAGAAACACCCTGCTGACCGAATACAGCTCCCGGCAGCGCTGTTGTATGCCTGACCAGGGTCCAGCTATTATCGGTGATGCTGTATTTCCACAAATCATTGCGATAGCTGAAATAGTTTTGAACGCCACCCATCAGCCAGAGATTGTTATTGTTGTCTGCCCATCCGGTAGCTCCTTCCCGCATGGCGGGTTCGTTGGGGTAGGCGGTAAAGTTGTGCACCTTATCGCCCGCCATCCAGGTCCACAGATTCAGGTGAGGATTGTACATCCACAGGTCGCTCAGGTCGCCAAAACCATTGCCGTCGCGATTGGATGAATGACCTACGCCGCCAAACAGCCAGAAGTTTCCGTTAACGTCCACCCAGGTGGTAGCGCCACTACGGGTACCGGGAAAATTAGCCGGATCGGCAATGCCCTTGGATCCATATACACCAAGGTCAGAAACAGCCCCTTTGATAAAGGCCCATTGACGAACAGTGCGGTCGTATTTCCACAACTCATTTCCGTGACTGCCCTGGCTCATGATCCAGAGATTTGTTGCTGTATCGAGCCAGCGCATCTGGCCATCGCCGGGCTTATTGGCGGGAGCAGGCGTGCCGGCTGTGCCATATACGGCCGGTTGCGCAATGCCGGCATCACCGTGTATCCAGGTCCATGCGGAAGCGGTGTCCGTTTGCGCCGAAGCAGTAAATAAGGTAAGTGCTAAGCACGAGGTGAGTGCCAGCCTGGAAGCAAACTTTTCGGGCATGATCTTTCTTTTGTGGTTGCGATGTAGAGCGGGGCGTTTGCTTCAGAGGATATTGAACAGCGGAATCCTGTTCAAAGGAAGACCTGAAAATAAAAAACAGGCGGGCGATAAGCAAGGTAGAAATACGATACCTGCCACAGTTTATCGAATCTTTTCGATAAACGGGCAGGAGCGGGATTTGTTCACCTGTCGAACGAAAAAAAGGTCAGCCGTAGAAACGGCCGACCTGCCAACGATTGCTTGCCATATGAAAAAACTTAGAAGCTATAAATAGCAGCCAGCAGGAAGCTGGCTGTTGACTTTCTGGCGCCGCCATCGGCGCGGGTGAAAATCTCTCTGTCGGCGTTGTCTACACGGAATTCAGGAATAAAAATGAACCCTCCTTTCCGGAAATTGGCCGAAAGAGTATTTGCGAAAACATGTGCGCCGGCAGTGCTGCCGGTTGGTATCTTCAACTGGTTCTTGTCGTTGAAGTATTCGCTGCGTAAGGTCAGGCCAAACCAGGGCCGGGGGTCGAGGTTCAGGTAGATGGCAGATCCCCACCATGCCCTGCCCGATGCATTCTTGTGATCGTACCAGGCCTTGGTGCTGCTGATGGTTCCATTGTAGCCGATACTGAATACATCGTTGACCTTTTCATTGATCACCAGGTCGATTTGGCTCGATTTGGATGTATCGGGCGCTGTGCCACCGACATAGTTCAGGTAAAAATTCAGGTGTTCGCTTGCCGTAAAGCTATACTGGGCGATCAGGTATTTGCGATTGATGGCGCCGTCGGCCGGCAGGCGGTAATCTGTCGCATTGGAGATACCCACCATCAGGCTACTTTTCCCCTTGGTTGCGGCGGCTTTTATGCCGGTGTGTGTGAATGGCCCGTTGGTGAACATATACGACATGCTGTAGTTCCGGTTCAACTGCGGATCCACCAGTTCGTATCCCACATGGGTTGCCCAGGTTCCCGCGGTGAGGGTGAGCCAACTGACAGGCGTATAGGAGATATAAAGCTGCTTGATGGCCTGTGTGATGCCCTCGTCGGCATACGCGAAATCGCGGGCCCGCGGGCCGAAGCCCAGGTCAATTACCATACTCACCTTGTCACCTTCGTGTTCGGCTTTTATGCTGGCCATTCCCAGCATAAAACTGTTGTGACTGCCGGTAAAGCTGGTGTAGTTGTTGGCTGCGGACTGGCCTGTATTGTATTTATAGTAGACATCGGCCGAACCGGAAAAGCGCACAAATGGTTTTTTTTCTTCTGTTGTTTCAGTTACCGTGGCAGATGAGTCGAGCGACTGCGTGTACCCGGTGAAAGCACAGGCCATAGCGATGCCTGATGCACATATTTTTTGTAACATTG
>JBDHYM010000199.1:0-5650 GCA_039811405.1 Flavihumibacter sp.
ATTTGATCGACTTTATTATTATAACGCAAAAGCGTTGCCAAAAGTGTGATGCCGAACGTTAAAGAACTTTGAAATCTGTCATTCTCCTCACTTTCCGTTTCCTCATCCTTTCTATACAAAGTAACGATAGGTTTTCATTACCCGATGTTTACACCCGGTTATTTTTAAAATAATTAACAGCAGACCCAATACAGATGCGGGTTTTGCATGAATATGTACAAAATCTACCCGCTTTCAGGTATTGTTTAAACGCCGAAAAAATCGTATATAAGAAAAGGTGCGCTGCGTCTTTGAAAATTACCGCTACGACTGGCTGGTCATTTTTTCTGCGTTCTCGGCGAACTGGAGCTGGTCGATAAATTCCTGTATATCTCCGTTCATGACCGTATCGAGGTTATAGACGGTGAGGTTGATGCGATGATCGGTCACCCGGCCTTGGGGGAAATTATAGGTGCGTATTTTGGCGCTGCGGTCGCCGCTGCTCACGAGGCTCTTACGGTGACGGGCAATTTCTTCTTCCTGCTTGCGCACCTGTTCTTCGTATAATTTGGTGCGAAGCATCTGCATGGCTTTTTCACGGTTGGCAAGCTGGGTGCGTTCGGTTTGGCAAACCACCACCGTACCTGTGGGCAGGTGCGTCAGCATCACCTTGGTTTCCACCTTGTTCACGTTTTGTCCGCCGGCGCCGCCGCTTCGCGCCGTTTCCATCTTCACATCGGCATCCCTGATCTCTACGTCGACCTCTTCGGCTTCGGGCATTACCGCTACGGTGGCGGCGCTGGTATGCACGCGCCCGCTGGCTTCGGTGGCAGGAACCCGCTGCACCCGGTGTACACCACTTTCGAATTTCAGGGTACCATATACATCGTCGCCGATCACTTCCACGTTCACCTCTTTATAACCGCCCACGGTGCCCTCGTTCTCGCTTAAAATCGCCGTTTTCCAGCCCCTGCTGTTGCAGAAGCGGAGATACATGTTCAGCAGGTCGCCCGCGAAAAGCGAGGCTTCATCGCCCCCGGTACCCGCCCGTATTTCAAGGATGGCGTTCTTTTCATCCTGCGGATCTTTGGGAATCAGCATTTGCCGGATGGCAGCCGCCTGCTTTACCTCTTCTTCTTCCAGTTGCGGCAGCTCCTCTTTGGCCAACTCACGCAGCTCTTCGTCGTCGCCCTGCAAAGCCTCGCGGTATGACCTGATATCACCCGTGAGCGACTGGTATTTTTTATATGCCTGTACGACCTTCTCCAGGTTGCGGTATTCCTTGCTCAGCGCGCTGAACTTCTTGTTGTCGGCAACGATCTCAGGGTTGGTGAGTGCCACCCCCAGGTCGTTAAATCTTGCGGTTATCGCATCCAGTTTATCGAGCATAGCAGTAATTTACTTTACCAATAGCTTTGCAGGCATTCGTAAAAGGAGGGCAAAATTAACAGAATTAAGCATGGGAATCAGAAAATTCAGGCCCGACAGGCTGTTTGACGGTACACAATTCGCGGCGCCGGGCGCCGTGCTGGTTTGCGACGACAGCGGCCGGGTGATCGACCTGCTCCCCGAAACCGAAGCCGGCGATGACCTGGAAATTGTGCCTGGCATTTTATTGCCGGGACTGGTCAACTGCCATTGCCATCTCGAGCTCAGCCATATGAAAGGCATGATACCGGAACACACCGGCATGGTACCTTTTTTAACGGCGGTGATGAAGAACCGTTTTGCCGGTCCCGATATCATCAGCGACGCCATGTATGAAGCCGATAACGCGATGTACCAAAGCGGCGTGGTTGCCGTGGGCGATATCTGCAATACGGCGAACAGCGTTGCAGTAAAAGAACAAAGCAGGATTACGTATATCAATTTCATCGAGGTAAGCGGATTTGTTCCTTCGGGTGCGCGTGACCGTTATGAACAGGCCCTTGGCGTTATGAAAGCTTTTGCGGCAACGGGCAACGCGTATATGGCGCCGCATGCGCCTTATTCTGTATCACCCGCGCTGTTCAGCTTACTGGGCGCTGCTGCGCTCAGCACCATGCACAACCAGGAGAGCGCTGAAGAGAATGAGTTTTTCACCCATGGCACCGGCCCTTTCAACGACCTGTTCAAAGCCCTTGGCGTGGATATTGGCTTTTTCCGGGCGCCGGGCACCAGCAGCCTGCGGGCAGTGATGCCTTACCTGCCCCCTGCAGACAAAATGATCCTGGTGCACAATACCGAAACCAATGCCGACGACCTGTTTAGCTGGCAGCAGGCGAGGCCCGCACTTCGGTTCTGCCTTTGTCCCCGCGCCAATCAATACATCAACAACAGCCTGCCACCGGTGGACCTGTTACAGAACAGCGGCCATCCCCTGGTACTGGGTACCGACAGCCTGGCTTCCAATCATTCGCTCGATCTCATGGCAGAGCTTTTCGTATTACTGGATCATTTTCCCGAGCTCGGGCTCGGGCGGGCGCTGCACTGGGCTACGCTGGCGGGCGCCGAAGCCCTGGACCTCGACAAGCGCCTGGGCAGCTTTGAGAAAGGCAAGCAACCGGGGCTGGTGCTGCTGCAGGGCCGCACCACCGAAAGGATTCTCTAAATCTCGGTTGCTACAACACTTCCTGTAATACCTGTAACGACCTGATTTGGCCGAATTCAGGCACCTGCGCCGCATAATACTGCTCGATCGACTGCAGCAGGTAGCGCCGGGTGGATTGGGTGAGCGGTATTTCCGATAGCTCTCCGGGTTGCATTACGCGCAGCAATTGCGCGATCACTTCACTGTGCGCCGCATCAAGGTATTGCGGATGAGAAGGGGCAGCGGGCGTGAACAGTCCCTCGCGCAGGTCCAGCAGGCTGTTGCTGCTGTTCCAGGTATCCGGAATACGGAACCCGAAAAAATTTGCCAGGTGCAGGGAAAAGAAGAGCGGGTAATTGGCAACAACCGGCGGAGGCGCCTGGTCGAGCGCCAGCAACGCATCTTCGGTGAAATCGAACAACGGCTGGTTCTCTTCAGGCTGTTTCAGGCATTTTTGCAGCAGTTCCACCATGAAAGTGGCGACCGATGATTTAAAGATATCGTCGTAAATATGGTTGTACAGCGTTGACCAGCGATATTCTTTGATTCTTTGCAGGCTTTTCTGGTCGTGGTGGTAAACAATAAGATCGAGCAGGGCGGCAGGCTGAAAGGGATTACCCCTGGCACCCGATTTTTTAGACTGGCTGCGAACCCCGTTGACGAGATACGACTGCCGGCCGAACAACGCCGTAAACATGGATACGATCAAACTGGTTTCACCATACTTGACCGATCGCAGTACGACCCCCCTGGTACGGTGTACATTCATGGCGGTAGTTATGGGGCAAAAGTAGAGCAAACGGGCGAAAATGATTTTCTTTGCGGGCAATCAACTGGCAAATTATGTGGCTTTCACTGGGCAAATTCATACTCCGTTTCCGCATTCCCTTATTGATCCTGCTGTTGCTGTGCAGTGCCTTTATGGCATGGCATGCCAGCCGGGTGCAAATGAGCTACGAGTTTGCGAAGGCCATCCCCACTGATAACCCGAAGTACCAGGATTACCTGGCATTCAGGAACAAGTTCGGCGAAGACGGCAGCCTGCTGGTGATCGGCGTACAGACAGACCGTTTTTTCGAAGCGCCGGTTTTCAACGACTATACCGCGTTACAAACGGCGCTGAAGCGCGCGGAAGGCGTGGTGGACATATTGAGTGTGCCCGGCGCCGTGACGCTGGTCAAAAACGACAGCAGCGAACAGCTCAAAACGGTACGACTTTTCCCCGCAGGCGATCTTTCGCAGGCGGCCATTGACTCGGGTGCCCGCCGCTTCAGCCAGTTGCCTTTCTACCGCGGCATTTTGTATAATCCCGCTACTCATGCCTACCTGATGGGACTTACCATCGATAAACAGATCATGGCATCGCCCGCGCGCACACGGGTGGTGAATAATATCGTGCAACAGGCGGAAGCTTTTGGGCAAAAACACCAGTTGACAATGCATTACAGCGGCCTGCCCCTGATACGCACCCAGATGGCTGATAAAATTGCCAAAGAAATGCAGTGGCTGCTGATCGGATCGCTGGCCCTTTCGGCTGTTATCCTGCTCGCGTTTTTCAGGAGCATCAGCGCCATGCTGTTGTCGCTGGCCGTGGTTATACTGGGCGTGATCTGGGCAGTAGGCACGATGGAATTATTCGATTACCGCATCACGCTGCTGAATGCGCTGATACCGCCGCTCATTGTGGTGATCGGGATTCCCAACTGCATCTATTTCCTGAACAAATTCCATCACTCGTACAGCGAAAACGGCAATAAGGAAGCGGCCATCGAGAAAATGGTGGCTAAAATGGGTATCGTGACCCTGTTCTGCAATATCGCCGCCGCCATCGGGTTCGCCGTTTTTGCCCTGACCAAAAGCGCCATCCTGAAAGAGTTCGGGGTGGTGGCCGGTATCAATATCTTTTTGCTGTTCTTCATTTCGCTCATCTTTATTCCCATCGTGCTGAGCTTCCTGCCCGCGCCCAAAGCACGCCATACCCGTTACCTCGACAATAAATGGCTGTTGCGGATACTGGACAGGCTGGAATACTGGTCGCTCAACCACCGTCCGCTCATATACGGCCTTACTGTCGTACTTACCGTTGGAGCGCTGGCAGGCATGCTGCGGCTGAGATCGGAAGGATATATTGTGGATGACCTGCCGAAAACAGACCGCATTTATGCCGACCTCAAGTTTTTTGAAGAACATTTCAAGGGCGTAATGCCGCTGGAAATCGTAATAGATACCAAACAAAAGAACGGGCTCCGGAAAAACCCGCTGCAGTTGTTCAGCCAGATCGATTCCTTATCGCAATACATAACAGCCAATCCCGATATGGCGCGGCCTTTATCCATTGCCGAGGGCATCAAGTTCGCGAAGCAGGCTTACTACGACGGCGATACCATGAATTACTCGTTGCCGAACAGCTTTGACATCGGCTTTTTGGCGGGTTACCTGAATCTTCGCGGCACATCCGCCGGCGGCGGTGAAAAGAACCAGCTTAGCAAGCTGGTGAGCTCGTTTATGGATTCGGCCAAACAGGAAACCCGGATCAGCGTGAACATGAAAGACGTGGGTAGCAAACGGCTGCCTGAAATCGTGGCCGGTATTCAGCAAAAGGCCAACCAGTATTTCGACAGCAGCAAATATCGGGTAACCATGACCGGTAGCAGCATCACTTTCCTGGAAGGCAGCACCTTTATCATCAATGGGCTGAAAGAAAGTATTTTCTGGGCTTTTCTGCTCATCGCGCTGTGCATGATCTATCTTTTCCGTTCGGTACGCATATTGTTCTGCTCGCTGATCCCCAATGTAATTCCGCTGGTCATTACGGCCGGCATCATGGGGTGGACGGGTGTGGCGCTTAAGCCATCGACCGTATTGATATTCAGTGTGGCGCTGGGCATTGCCATCGATATCACCATCCGCTTCCTGGTCAATTACAAGCAGGAGCAGGAAAGCGGCGATGCAGATCCGAAATCGGTGGTGATCGGCACTATTCATTCCACCGGCATCAGTATTATTTACACTTCGCTGGTGCTGATTGCAGGTTTCGTTATTTTCTGTTTCAGCGGTTTTGGGGGTACGCAATCGCTGGGCTGGCTCACTTCGCTGACGTTG
>JBDHYM010000200.1:0-5552 GCA_039811405.1 Flavihumibacter sp.
TGCCTGTAAAAAAGCTTTGCACCGTGCGGCTGGCGCGCAAGTTGTTGCCGGGTCAGCCGAGCTATAGCCTGGGCACCCTTTGCCGTAACCTGGATATTCTTATCGAGAACCGGCACCGCGCCCTGGGCGACGCCGCTGCCACGGTTCGCCTGTTTGAGCGATTGGTGAAAGCGGATAGCGGGCAGGTGCTGCAGCAGATGCTTCGGGGTAAAAACGCGGAACAGTTCCTGCCACCGCACTTGCCGGCCGCCTGCCTGCAGCGCCTGCCTGATGTGCCCGGTGTGTATTATTTCGAAAACCAGAAGAATGAGGTCGTGTACGTGGGGAAAGCCGTCAGCCTGAAAAAAAGGGTACGCAGCCATTTTTCGAACAACGATGGCAGCCGTCGCAAGCAGGAACTGCTGCGACAGGTATATAATATCCGTTATACCGCCTGTTACAGCGAGCTGATGGCGCTGATACTGGAAAGCCATGAGATCAGGCGCTTATGGCCGGTGTTTAACCGCAGCCAGAAGCGGTTCCACCACAAGTTCGGGTTGTACAGCTATGAAGACAGCAGGGGATACGTCCGGCTGACCATCGAAAAAAGAAGGAGCTGCCTTCCCGCTATTTATACGTTCGATTACATGCCCGAGGGTGTGAATTATCTTCGGAAACTGGTGCCGGAAACGGCGGAAGGGGTGGAAGAACCGGCGGCTTTGCATAACGCCCGGATAGAAGGAGCCATCCTGGCCGTTACACAAAGCCTGCCTAGTTTTGTTCTTCTGGAAAAAGACCCGTTACATCCCGAACAGGGAGCGGCGTATCTTTTGGAAAAGGGAAAATTCTGGGGAATGGGTTACGTCAGCAAATCGGTAGTACTGTCAACTGAAATAGACTATTGGAAGCAAATACTTGAACCATCACCCGATAATGATTATATACGGGGACTACTGTATCAATTTGCCACTAAAAAATCCATCCTCCGGCTGGATTTGCATACCTGATGCCTCCAGCCCTGTCCGTCCAGTCCTTATAGTTTATTGCCAAACATACCAGGTAATGGCAGCAATAGTGCCATACAGGGCAACGACGATCAGCAACAGTTTTGCGGTACTGGCTTGGGAAAGGTCAAACAAACGTCTCATAGTAAACCATTTAAACTTTTAAAAATAGAAAGCACGGGACAATGGTTTCAAGGGATCGGTGGAGACAGAGTAACGGTAAAAATTACCGGATAATATGCAAGCTATAAAATATTTCTGGAATTTACAAATCCTGTATTTTGGGGCAAATACTCGACATGGAAAGACAGATCAGCGCCTGGTTCAGCCCCGCGCTTCAAAAAGAAATGCCCATTGCGGTATACGGCCATTATGGCACCGCGCTGCTGCTTATCCCCACGGCCGCTGCCGATTACCTCGAATACGAGCGGTTCCAACTGATAGAGTCCATCAGGCCTTTTATCGACGCTGGTAAATTCAAGGTTTTTTCGATCGACAGCATCAACCGGGAAAGCTGGATGAACAACGAAATGGATCCCCGCCACAAGTCCATCCGCCACCAGCAGTGGAACGAATATGTGTTTTCGGAAGTGATTCCGTTTATCCGGCACCATACCAGCGCCGAAACGCCCATTATTACGGCGGGCGCTTCTTTCGGCGCCCTGCATTCGGCCAATCTCTTCTTCAGAAGGCCCGACCTGCTGAACGGTTGTATCGCCATGAGCGGGGTCTATGACCTCACGGAATACACCAAAGGCTATTTTGATGAAGATGTGTATTTCAACAGTCCCTGTCATTACCTGCCCAACCTGACCGATCACCATATCCTGGAACAGATCCGGCAGTCGCACCATATACATCTGCTCAGCGGAAGCGGCGCTTTTGAAGACCCCGAGGGGGCACGCCGGCTGGCGGGCATATTGTACAGCAAGAATATCTGGTACGAGCTGGATATCTGGGGCACCGATATTACGCACGACTGGCCCACCTGGCGCTCCATGCTGCCGCATTACCTGGGTACCCGTTTTTAGCAGTATTGGTCGAGGTAACCGATAAAGCTGCTGCGTGGTATCATACGGGCGCCCAGCGAAGCCAGGTGGTTGGTATATACCTGGCAGTCGATGAGCGCCGTGCCTTCCTGTTGCAGGTATTGCACCCACCTGATAAAGGCGAATTTGCTGGCATTGGAAACCCGGGCAAACATACTTTCGCCGAAGAATACCCGGCCCAGGCGGATGCCGTAGAGGCCGCCGGCAAGCTGGTCGCCGGCCCAGGCCTCGGCGCTCCAGGCAATGCCCAATGCGTGCAGCTTCGTGTAAGCATCGATTATATGGTCGTTGATCCAGGTGCCTTGCTGCCCCGGCCGTCTGATCTGCCTGCACTGTGCCATAACATCGCTGAAACTTTCATTGATGCTGAAGCGGAACTTTTGTCCGTTCAGAACGGGGCGCATGCTTTTCTGGACCAGCAACTCATCGGGAAACAATACAAAACGGGGGTCGGGGCACCACCAGGCGATGGGCGGCTCATCGTACCAGGGAAAGATGCCCGAACGATAAGCCTGCAGCAGGCGTTCCACGCCCAGGTCACCGCCTACTGCCAGCAGGCCATCGGGCTCGGCCAGCTCCACCGGCGGGAATACAGGGGTCTCGTCAAGTAAGAAAAGAGCCACTCAGGCGGTGATTTCAATGGTGGCGCCGATACCCCGGTCGGTAATGGCGTCGCACATCGGCTTCAGCTCGTCGTAGCCGCCGTTTTTGACGCCGTATTTACCCTTGGTATGGATCAGCATGGCACACTGTTCGGCCTGCTCGGGCGAATGCCCGCAAACACTGATCAGGGTTTCTATCACCCACTCAAATGTGTTTACCTCATCGTTCCACACGATCAACTGGTACGGCGAGGTAACATCGGTGAGCACATCCACATTCTCTTTCAACTCGTGCTCCTGATCATCTTTATAATTGCGCATCCGTGGAACTTTGGCACTAAATTATAGAACAATTGTAATTTTAGCCAGGTATTGTGCGATTAAGTATCGTGTATGGAACAAACTGAAACCACTACAGGCGTTATTTCGGATAATGAAGCGGCCAAACCGGCGATCATATTGCCTATTTACCTGGCCGACCATGGATTGGACTATCTGGTTGAGCTGGTAAAACAGATCCGGCCTGCGCGGCCCGGCCAGGTCGCCGAAGCGGAACAGAAATTCAGGGCCCTGTTGTTCCAGTTGCAGCAGGATCCCGGGGCAATGATCACACTGCGCACTGCTTTGCGTTCGGTGTTTATTAAAAGCGAGGTATTGCCGGCGCTGACCAACAGCGGACTGATCGGCTCGCGGGGATTTGTGCAGGAACTGGGCAGCAAGCTTAAACACAAGCTGCTGCCCGAGGTACAGGATCCATCCGACTTCCTTTTTGTGATCAGCCACGTGTTCTATAAGAACACCGACTACCAGTGGATAAAGGCCATCGATCCCGAGCTATGGAAAAAATTCTTCCGGCTGCTGCGGGTCTATATCAACATGAACGACGAGGCGCTGATCGGCCAGTTGCACCAGGCGTTGCGCATTCTCAGCTTTCGGGTTACCACGCTGGGGCTAGAAAAAGAAGTGGCCCGCCGCTTCGGCAATAACAAAGACGCTATTGGTCCTTTTATCGAGCAGAACCGGCTCGTCAATATGTACCTCGAAAACCAGCGCTTCGATACGCCCGGCGCACAAATGGTATTGTACAATGTACAGGAGCAGCTTTACAATTGCCGGCAGAGTGTGATCTGGCTGCGCGACCAGAAACTCTACCAGGGCACCAGTCTTGCCCAGACTTTTGTAACGACGCGTATTCTTCAAATGATAGAGCGCATGCTGCTGATTGCGGATGTGCTTGACCGTGATAACAAGCTCGATGAAGACCGGTTCATCAGTTATTTCATCACAGTGGTCACCAACGAAAACAAACGGAACAGCCTGCGGGATTTCCTGTCTGATAACCTGGGCCTGCTTGCTTACCAGATTGCCGAGCATAAGGGCAAAAAAGGGGAGAAGTTCATTACAACGAACCGGGAAGAATATCGTTTAATGTTCCGGAGCGCGGTAGGCGGTGGCGTGATCATCAGCTTTGTAGCCGTGATCAAAATATTGCTGGGCAAGCTGTCGCTGCCGCCTTTCTGGATGGGCACGGCATACAGTGTTAACTATTCGCTCGGTTTTATTGCGATGGATCGTACCGATACGACGCTGGCTACCAAGCAGCCGGCTTATACCGCGTCGGCGGTGGCGCTGTCGCTCGACAGTAAAAAGAATGCCGGCAAAACCGACCTGCACCGGTTTTCCATCGCCATTGTCAATATCGTCAGAAGCCAGACAGCTTCTTTTGCCGGCAACCTGCTGGTGGTGTTTCCGTTGAGCTACGGTATTGTATGGCTGATGGATTATGTTGCCGGGTACCGGATCGTTAACCAGGAGCAGGCGTTTAAATTATTGGAGAGCCAGCACCCCTGGCATTCCTTTTCATTGCTGTATGCCTGTTTCACGGGGGTATTCCTCTTCTTGAGCGGTATTATCTCCGGTTATGTGGAGAATCATATTGTATTTGGCCGCCTGACCGAAAGGCTGCGGCAGCACCCGGTGCTCAGCCATAGCATGTCGTCGAAACGGATGAACCGGCTGATCGATTTTGTGCATACATACGCCGCTGCTTTTACCGGTAGCCTGGCGCTTGGTTTTTTCCTGGGCATGTCGGCATCGGTGGGGAAGATTTTCGGGATACCATTTGATATACGCCATATTACCATTTCGGCCGGCAGCACGGCCATCGGCTTCTTTGGTACGGCGCAGCAGGTCGACTGGCTGTATATGCTGGTGGTAGTGATGGGTGTGCTGGGCATCGGCTTTATTAATTTCTTTGTAAGCTTTTCCCTGGCTTTTTTCGTGGCCGTGCGGTCACGTGGCATCGAGCTGCGTGAATACCCCGAACTGTTCTCCCATATCTGGCGGTACATCCGCAAACACCCGATGGACTTGTTCTTTCCGCCGAAAAAAACCCGGCGGGCTGAATCACTGCACGAGGATGATAGGGTGACAAGCGGGCAAAAAAAATCCGATACCGGGAATGGTATCGGATAAGAGAGTGGGAGCACACGGATTCGAACCGCGGACCCGCTGCTTGTAAGGCAGCTGCTCTGAACCAGCTGAGCTATGCTCCCGAAAACAATAAGTCAAATAAAATGAAAGCTATTCTTTCATTCGTGGTGGGAGCACACGGATTCGAACCGCGGACCCGCTGCTTGTAAGGCAGCTGCTCTGAACCAGCTGAGCTATGCTCCCGAAAAATTTCCAAGAACTTTCCCAACGATAATGCCATTTGGGTTGGCAAAGATAAGGGCTCGTGCTTTATTTCAAAATATTTTTTGCTAAAGCTGCCAGTCGATCAGGTCATTCACCCAGTCTTCGCGGTAAGGCGTACTGACCCGGATATAATTGTCGGTATATCCTTCCATCATGCCGTTTTTTGCATGCCCTTCGAACAATACTTTGCGGTGCTGGCCACGGTGCTGCTCCTGGAAATA
>JBDHYM010000201.1:0-5434 GCA_039811405.1 Flavihumibacter sp.
TGTGCATAACGCAGTCCACCGGGGTTTAGTGCGATACCCTGCAAAAATAGTTGAATATGCAATAGGAAATTTACTTATGGCTGAAATTCAAACCCAATATCGCGACGGTAATACATCCCGTCAAAACGGATGTGTTCCAGCACTTTCCCCGATTGCGCCACGGCCGCGGGAATACTGTCTCCATAAGAAGTGACACACAGCACCCGGCCGCCGCTGGTCACTGTTTCGCCGTTTTTTTCAGCCGTACCGGCATGGAAAACGATGCTGCCCGGGGGAACCGGCTTCTCAAGGCCGCTGATGACTCTCCCTTTTTCATAACTCCCCGGGTAGCCCCCGCTCACGGCCATTACGGTACAGGCAATGCGTTCATCGTGCCGTACTACCTGGCCGGCCAGGCGGCCCTCGGCCGCTGCGAGCAGCAGCTCTACCAGGTCGCCCGCCAGGCGGGGCATCACTACTTCGGTTTCGGGATCGCCCATGCGGCAATTGTATTCGATCACATAAGGCTCGTCGCCCACTTTGATAAGCCCTACGAAAACAAAACCGGTATAATCGATGCCTTCGGCCGCCAGTCCGCGAATGGTCGGTTCCACCACCCTGCCGATTACCTTTTCCATAAAAGCGGCGTCGGCAAAGGGTACGGGGCTTACGGCGCCCATACCGCCGGTATTCAGCCCGCTATCGCCCTCACCGATGCGTTTATAATCTTTGGCGGAAGGCAACAGCACATAATTTTTCCCGTCGGTAAGCGCAAATACGCTCATTTCAATACCGCTTAGGAACTGCTCGATCACCACTTTGCTGCTGGCGGCACCGAACTTGGCCGCCCGGATCATATCGGTGTATTCGATCACCGCTTCCTCATGGTCGTTGATGATCAGCACGCCTTTGCCTGCAGCAAGTCCGTCGGCCTTCAGCACTACCGGCAGGGAATGTTGCCTGATATAGGCGACCCCTTCTTCAAAATTGTCGTTGCTGAACTCCCGGTAAGCGGCAGTAGGAATACCATGCCTTTCCATAAAAGCCTTGGCAAATGCCTTGGAGCCTTCCAGTTGAGCGCCATAGGCCGAGGGACCGATAACGGCTACGCCGGGATGGTGCTCTCTGAAATAATCGCGCACGCCTTTTACCAGCGGCTCTTCGGGGCCTACCACCAGCAGCGAGATGGCATGATCAATACAGGCCTGGCCAATGGCCGGAAAATCGCTGGCGGAAATGGGGAGATTGACGCCCTCGGTGGCCGTACCGGCATTGCCGGGGGCGATAAACAGCTTGTCACAAAGCGGGCTCTGTTTCATTTTCCAGGCCAGCGCATGTTCCCGTCCGCCTGCACCCAGCAACAGTATATTCATATAATTCTTTTGTATATCTGATCGACTGCTCAAAAAGTTCAGGCAGCGAAAATATTCTTATTTTGCTTCTTACGCCAAAACAACACGCATGACTACGACCGTTGCACCAGCGTCCAAAGGACATCCCAAAGGACTCTATGTTTTATTTTTTACCGAAATGTGGGAGCGCTTCAGCTACTACGGCATGCGGGCCATTCTCATTATGTTCCTGATCGACAATGTACGGGGCGGCATGGGGCTGGCCGAAGGCGAAGCCGGCGCGGTATACGGGTTATATACTTTTTCGGCCTACCTCCTGGCCCTGCCCGGCGGCTGGCTGGCAGACAATAAGCTCGGGCAGCAGAAAGCGGTCACCCTGGGCGCGCTGTTCATTATTGCAGGTCATATTGTGCTGGCGCTCGATGCGGGCGCCACTGTTTTTTTCGGCGGACTGGCGCTGGTAGCCATCGGCACCGGCCTACTGAAGCCCAATGTCAGCACCATCGTAAGCGAGCTGTATCCCGAAGGCGGGGCCCGTCGCGATGCCGGTTTTTCCATTTTCTATGTAGGCATCAATCTCGGCAGCTTTTTCGGCATGCTGATCGTCGGTTATCTCGGCCAGCGGATCGGCTGGCATTACGGGTTTGGCGCTGCTGCAGTAGCCATGCTGCTGGGGCTGATCATGTTCCGCCTGATGGCCCCGAAATACCTGGGCGATAAAGGCATGCATCCCAAAGTGCAGAAAACGGAAGGCGCCGCCCAAAAGCCGGTGGCCGCAACCACCTGGATATTGCTGGTCATACTGCTCGCTTTTCTGGCCGTTATGCAATGGCAGGGCCGGTTTGCCTGGAACAGCAAGCAGGCAACCGCCACCTCGATGGGCATCATTGCCGTGGCTGTGGTCATCATTTATTTCGCCAACCTGCTGCTGGCTTCAGGACTCGACACCCTCGAGAAAAAGCGGGTGGGGATATTATTCATCCTGTTCTGGGGCGCGGTGCTGTTCTGGGCAGGCTTTGAACAGCAGGGCTCTTCGCTCCAGATATTTGCCGACCGCTATTCCGAGCTGCCCTTCGGCATGCCGAGTAGTTGGTTCCAGAGTTTCAATGCCGCTTTTATCTGGGTGTTTGCACCGCTCGTGGGAGCGCTCTGGGTTTTCCTGGAAAAAAGGAAACTGAACCCGCCCACCCTGATCAAATTCGCCATCGCACTCTTTTTGCTGGGAACAGGCTACTATATCATGGTGATCGGTTCCAAAATAGCGTTGACCGGCGTAAAAGCGCCTTTTATGATATTGACCGGCACCTATCTGTTACACACGCTGGGCGAGGTTTGCCTGAGCCCGGTGGGCTTAAGCTCTTTTACCAAGCTGGCGCCACCGCGTTTCCTGAGCCAGTTGATGGGCGTATGGTTCGTAGCCACCGCGCTGGGTAACCTTTTTGCAGGTTTATTTGCAGGTGGTATGGATGCAGACAACGTGCAGCAGATGCCGCAGATGTTCATGAGCATTGTCTGGTTCTGCGTCATCGTAGGCGCCGCCATCCTGCTGTTGCAGCGGCCCACCCGGAAATGGATGGGAGGTATCAAATAGCCATTATTGGTCGGCGGTACAGGTGAGAATAAGAGCATCATCGGCCGATGCGTTGAGTGAAATTGTATAGGTGTAACGGCCAGGCGCCAGCAGGTGTTCGCCCACATAATCATAAGGCACCGCCGAATACCGTTTGCCATTGATCTCCATACTGTATTCTGCATACCGGTAAGCCGACTGGTATGGCTTGTACTGGCTGTTGGCGCCAGGGGGGATATCAGCGTACTTATGGCCGATGGCCGACGAACTGTCGCTGCCGAAAATAGACGAAGGGTTGATAACCAGGTGGCGAATGGTCCACTCGGTATTGTTCATAACCCGGATCTCCACTGCACCGGTTTCATTGCTTTTTTTGCAGCCGGCCAGCACAAGCACAGCCACCATTACCAGGAAAAGGCTTCTCATACCAGGTTTGACAACGGATGCCCCGCCGCCGTTGCGTTGAGCCCAGGCAGCCCCCGGAATACCATTCCGCGATCATGGAATTTCCTCACCCGTCGGGTATGTCTTTTGCGGTCTCTGCTCCTTTGCGGCCTTAACGTGAAGCAAAAAGCCGCACGTACAGCAAGCCAGCTCCTGCCACGCCCGCAGTGCCGGCGATCACGGCAGTTCCTTCACCGGGCGATCAGTTGTTCTTAAACGGAACGATCATTTCAAAAGCGGGGATATCTACTTCGAAGAATTTCCGGGCATCGATGTTCTCCATCTGGTAGGTGCCCGACATGCGGCCCATTTCCGAGCGCAGGTTACAACCGCTTACATACTGGTAACGGTCCGCCGGCTGCAATACCGGCTGCACACCCACCACCCCTTCTCCTTCTACTTCGCGGTATTCTCCGTTGGAATCGAATATATGCCAGTGCCGGCGATGCAGCTTAACCGAGAAGTTATTGTGATTATCGATGGTAATGCGGTAGGCGAACATGAATTCGCCCGAAAGCGGGTTCGAATAATCGGGTTGATAATAGGTTTCCACGCTCACTTCAACCCCCTGCGTGGTTGTGCTATTCATTGAGTGGAATTTGGGGAAAGATATGGAAAAAATGCGAGTCGGCGCTTACCTTTGCCCGGCCCTGTCGCGGGCGCCCAATTACCAAAATAGTATATGTATGAAAATAGCTGTTGCCAAAGGAGATGGAATCGGCCCGGAAATCATGGATGCCGTTCTCTCGATCTTCAATGCTGCCAAAGTGCCCCTGGAATATGAATTCGTCGATATGGGCAAATGGGTATTCGATAAAGGTTTCAACAATGGCATGACGCCCGAGGCCCGTGAAACCATCGAGCGCCTGGGTATATTATTCAAAGGACCCATGGAAACCCCGAAAGGCAAAGGCGTTAAAAGCATCAACGTAACGGCCCGCAAAACCTGGAATACCTATGCCAACAAACGCACTTTCCAGACCCTCAGCGGGGTGGATACTGTTTTTTCGAAGGCCGGCATACCCATCGATATCACCATTGTGCGGGAAAACATCGAAGATACGTATGGTGGGGTGGAGCACCTGATTACCCACGATGTGGCCCTGAGCCGCCGTTTCATCACCCGGCCGGGCTCTTTACAGGTGATCCGTTACGCCTTTGAAATGGCTAAACGCAAGCAGGCCCGCCGTATCACCTGCGGTCACAAAGCCAATATCATGAAGCTGACCGACGGACTTTTTCTCGAATGCTTTTACGAAGTGGCGAAGGAATATCCCGAGCTGAAAGCCGACGACGTAATCGTTGACGACCTCTGCATGAAACTGGTAACACGTCCCGATAATTTCGACGTGGTGGTACTGACCAACCTGCAGGGCGATATCGTTAGCGATCTGTGCGCCGGGCTGGTAGGCGGCCTCGGCTTTGCCCCGTCAGCCAATATCGGTGACCACATCTGCATCTTTGAAGCAGTACACGGTACAGCCCCCGATATCGCCGGAAAGAATATCGCCAACCCTACCGCCCTGCTGCTGAGCGGATTCGCCTTGTTACAGCACGTAGGCCTGATGGAAAAAGCATCGATGATCGAGAATGCGCTGCTGTACACCCTGGAAAGCGGCGTACATACGGGCGACTTCGGCGACCGGTCAACGCCCTCGCTCAACACCACCCAGTTTGCGGAGGCCATTATCGCCAACTTTGGTAAAAAGCCCCAGCACAACCCGCGCCCCACGCTGGTCGATGCACCCACCTCCTGCACCGTGTTACACCTCGATAAGAACCCGATGATGGAAAGCAAAGAGCTCGAAAACGAAAAGATCATGGGCGTCGATTTCTTTTTGGAAAGCAACCTGCAGCCCGAAGAGATCGCCAAACAAAGCCTGCGGCACGGTGGTGTAAAGTTCAAGCTGGTCAATATCAGCAACCGCGGCACGCAGGTATGGCCTACAGGTTCCAAATTCACCAACCTGGTGAACCAGTACAACGTACGCTTTGAAACCATCGACGACCAGCCCCTGAACCAGCAGGATATCATCGGCCTGTATGTAAGTATGACCGGCAATTTCCGCGTCTGCTCGCTGGAGCTGCT
>JBDHYM010000202.1:0-5405 GCA_039811405.1 Flavihumibacter sp.
AACCGGCTGGCGATAAAATCGAACGACAGTGGATTTGAGGTGCGTTGCATCATGCCTCGTTTCGGTACCATCAACGAACGCCGTCACCGGTTGCACGAAGTGGTAAGGCTGAGCGGCATCAATGTTACGGTTGATAACGACGATTTTCCCCTGCAGATCAAAGTGGCGTCGTTGCCGAATGCCCGCCTGCAGGTATATTTTCTCGATAACGAAGACCTTTTCAAACGGAAATTTGTTTTTCACGACGACAGAGACGAATGGTTCGACGATAACAGCCTGCGCACGGTTTTCTTTTGCAAGGGCGCCCTGGAAACGGTGAAGAAATTCGGCTGGCCGCCCGACCTGATCCATTGCAGCGGCTGGATGACGAGCCTGATCCCTTTCTATCTTAAAACGGCATATAAAAAAGAGCCGGTATTCAGCCATAGCCGGGTGCTGTTCACCATCGGGCAGAACAGCTTCAAGGAAAAGCTGGGCGCCGATTTTATGAAACAGGCCCAGATTCATGCCAGCATCAAGGAGAAAGACCTGGAGCCGTTTAAAGAGGGCACCAATACCGCGATGTTCAGGGGCGGCGCCAGCTTTGCCGATGCCATCAGCTTCGGCGCCGAGAAAGTGGACAAGAAGCTGCAGGAAGAATTTTCGAAAGTGAAGGGGAAGAAGATACTGGCATATAATGCCGAGTCTGATTTAACAGACTATTTACAACTGTATACCGACCTTGCCAAGTAACTGTCGGGCCTCGGCCTGACCGCGCTTTTTTCAATATTAATAACCGCTTCTTTGTGAAGAAACTCTTGTGTTCTCTTTCCACACTGGCTGCTTTCATATGTATCGCGTCGTGTACCAAGATCCGCACCACCGAAATCGGCAGCGACCTGATCCCCTCCGTTGACAATGTTTCCGTTTTCGACACCACCTATGATGTTATTTCGGAGCTCGATTTTTTGGCCGACAGCACCCGTATCGTTAATACCGCCAACCATGCAGTGGGTCAGATGGAAGACCCTTCGTTCGGCAAAACCTCGGCCGAGATCTATTTCCAGATGATGGCTACCCAGGGCATCGCCCGGCCTTTCGGTCCGCTCGACAGCATCATCGGCCTCGACTCGGTGGTGCTGAACCTTCGGTATAAAACCCTGTACGGCGACTCGAATGCCATCGGTAACTTTCGCGTGTACCGTATCAGCCAGTCGTCAGACTTCCGCGATTCTTCGCTGGGTTACCTGATCTCGCATCCTTCCTTCCCTGTCAGCGAACAGCTCGGCGCCAAAGACAACGTGCTGTTCAGCACCCTCAACGACAGCCTGATGTATGTTAACGGCACCGACACCGTGCGGGTGAGCAACAAGCTGCGTATTCCGCTCGACCTTGCTTTCGGCAATGAGCTGATGCACCTCGATTCCAGCCTTTACCAGAACGATACGCTGTTCAACAACTACTTCAAAGGTTTTGCGCTGAAAGTTGATCCCAGCTCGCCGTATAAGCGGGCCCTGGCTTACATGAACCTCGCCGATACCGGCACCTATCTTACTTTTCATTACCGTAGAATATCCAACGGCAGTCCCGATACCAGCATCACCAATTTCCGGTTCCGCAGCAAGCACAACGCCAATGTAATTGCGCGCCAGTTCAGCGGCACCAATTTTGAAAACAATATTGCGTCGAACCCGCCGGGTGTGAATGCGCAGGAAGTGTACCTGCAATCGACCCCGGGCACGATGGTGAAGATCCGCATTCCCCACCTGCAGAACATCGGCAACCGCATGATCTACCGGGCTGCGCTTATCGCTGAAAAGCTCGAAGGGCTGGAAGACGATTATTTTACCGGTCCCGATCTCCTGTTCCTCGATGCATACGATACGGCTGCAACCACGGGCAACGGCTTTGTTACCATACCCATTTCGTTTATCGGGAATTCGAACCTGTCGCTGCTCTACGACCCCGCCCAGTTCGGTGGCTACCTGAAAGACGGCAAGTACGAATTTGACCTGACCCGTTACGTGCAGAACATAGCTACGAAAGGCGGCCATTCATTCGATCTGCGACTGTATGCACCTTATTCCACCAAGCCATTCCTGTTTGGCACGACTACGGCCTGGCTGATGCGCCTCAACCCGGTAGCGAAAGGCCGTGCGATTCTCGGAGGAGGCGCCCACCCCACTCGTAAAATGCGGCTTTATATAGTGTACTCGAAGATATAAGTCTGTCGATTTACTATATTTGCCCCCAATTAGAAAAAAGCTTCATGCCTTATTTATTCACCTCCGAGAGTGTGTCTGAAGGACATCCCGATAAAGTGGCAGACCAGATATCCGATGCCCTTATCGATCATTTTCTTGCGTTCGATCCTCATTCAAAAGTAGCCTGCGAAACCCTGGTGACCACCGGTCAGGTAGTGCTGGCCGGCGAGGTGAAGTCGCGCGCTTATCTCGACGTGCAGGAGATTGCCCGCGGCGTGATCAGGAAGATCGGTTATACCAAGAGTGATTATATGTTCGAAGCGAACTCGTGCGGGGTGCTAAGCGCTATCCATGAGCAGAGCGCCGATATCAACCAGGGCGTTGACCGGAAGAAGAGAGAAGACCAGGGTGCGGGCGACCAGGGTATGATGTTCGGTTATGCGACCAACGAAACCGACGATTATATGCCGCTGGCGCTGGACATTGCGCACAAGCTGCTGCAGGAACTGGCAGCGCTGCGTCGCGAAAACAAACAGATCAAATACCTGCGTCCCGATGCCAAAAGCCAGGTGACGCTTGAATACGACGATAACAACAAGCCCGTTCGCATCGATGCGATCGTGATCTCTACCCAGCACGATGATTTTGACACCGAAGCCAAAATGCTGGCCAAGATCAAAAAAGACATGGTGGAGATACTCATCCCCCGCGTAAAGAACAAGTATAAAAAATACGCGAAGCTGTTCAACGACAAGATCAAATTTCACATTAATCCTACGGGTAAGTTTGTGATCGGCGGTCCGCACGGCGATACCGGTCTGACCGGCCGTAAGATCATCGTTGACACCTATGGTGGAAAAGGCGCGCATGGCGGCGGCGCTTTCAGCGGAAAAGATCCCTCGAAGGTAGACCGCTCGGCAGCCTATGCTACCCGTCATATCGCGAAGAACCTGGTAGCCGCCGGCCTCTGCGATGAGGTGCTGGTGCAGGTGTCTTATGCTATCGGCGTATCGCAGCCCATGGGCCTTTACATCAACACGTACGGCACCGCCAAAGTCGATATGACCGACGGTGAGATTGCGAAGAAAGTAGCGTCGATCTTCGACATGCGTCCTTACTTCATCGAGCAGCGCCTGAAGCTGCGCACGCCGATCTATTCTGAAACCGCCGCTTATGGCCACATGGGCCGCAAGCCGGAAGTAGTGGAGAAGGAGTTCAAATCACCCGACGGGAAAGTGGTAAAGAAAAAAGTGGAGCTGTTCACCTGGGAGAAGCTGGACTATGTGCCGAAAGTGAAAAAAGCATTCGGGTTGAAGTAATCCCGAGATAAGAATTGAAAAGGCCGCCCCGATGAGGGCGGCTTTTTTGTGGCGCGCAATAAATCACCTGTAATATTTGGTTTATCATGTTTAGTTAATTTCGGGCAATGACCATACGCAACTTCTATCCCTATTTGCGGCCTTACCGGAAATCCTTTTTCCTGATTCCCTTTTTTGTGGTGGTAGATGTGATCTGCGAAATCTCGCAGCCGCGCTTGATGTCGGCCGTTGTCGATAGCGGTATCATGCACAAAGACCTGCATTATGTGCTGAAAACCGGACTGGCCATGATTGGGTTGGCCCTCGTAGCGATACTGGCCAACCTGGGTAATATCTATTACTCTTCCAAGGCATCGGTCGGGTTCGCCACCAGTTTACGAAAAGCCATGTTCAGGCAAATACAAAGCTTCTCCTTTGCCGATACCGACTATTTCAGCACGGCTTCGCTTACCACCCGCATGACCAACGATACCAATATGCTGCAGCAGGTATTGATGATGAGCCTCCGCATGCTGCTGCGGGCGCCGCTGATGCTGGTGTTTGCCGTGGTGTATGCTGTCATGATCAACCGCGAGCTGGCGCTGGTGCTTGCCTTCTCGATCCCTGTGCTGGCTGTCGGCATTTATTTCCTGCTGCGCAAGGGCTTGCCCTATTTTATCGAAATGCAAAAGCGGATAGACCGGGTCAACGGCACTGTGCAGGAAAACCTGCTCAATGTACGGGTGGTAAAAGCTTTCGTCCGGCAGGACTTCGAAAAACAAAAGTTCGAAAAGGTCAACAACGACCTCATGACAGTGGCGGCAAAAGCGTCTGAAATAGTGATCATGATCATGCCGGTAATGCAACTGATCATGGGCGTTTCGCTGGTGGCGGTTACCTGGTTCGGCGGACAAAAAGTAATGGCCGGCTCACTGCCCCTGGGCGGGCTGATGTCTTTTCTCAGTTATATTTCCCAGATACTGATCTCGCTGATGCTGCTGTCGATGATGTTTATGATGATCTCACGGGCCATTGCCTCGGGCGACAGGGTAGAGGAGGTGTTGTTAAAGCAACCTTCACTCGGTGAAACTGCCATCGCTCAACAGCATAACTACCAGGTTTCACAGGGTGCTATCCGGTTCGACCATGTCAGCTTCAGGTACAACAGCAACAGTGAAAATGCCAACCTGGAGAATATCAGCCTGTCGATCGACGCGGGCTCCACCACCGCCATCATAGGCGGCACCGGCTCGGGAAAAACTAGCCTGGTGCAACTGATCCCCCGGTTATACGATGTAACAGGCGGCGCCGTGTATGTAGACGGTATCGATGTAAGAAACTATAAGTTGCCGGAGCTGCGCAACAGTGTCGGCATCGTATTGCAGCAGAACCAGCTTTTCTCCGGCACCATTTACGACAACCTGAAATGGGGCAATCCCGCGGCTACCGAAAAAGAGATCATGGAAGCAGCGCAGGTGGCGCGGGCAGATGACTTTATACGATCTTTTCCAGCTGGCTACCAGACGGTCCTGGGGCAGGGGGGCGTGAATTTGTCCGGCGGCCAGAAACAACGCATCTGCATTGCGCGCACCTTGCTGAAAAGACCTAAAATACTGGTGCTCGACGACAGTACCAGCGCACTCGACATCCGGACCGACCGGGAGATACGTGAAGGCATGGGCAAATGGTTGCTGCACACCACCGTTGTCATTATCGCGCAGCGCATCAGCAGCGTGCAGCATGCCGATAAGATCGTGGTGATGGAAGAGGGCCGGATTGCCGGAACGGGTACGCATGATCAACTGCTGCAGCACAATGCCATCTACCAGGAAATTTTCGAATCACAACACCTGCAAAGGGAGGAAGTTTTATGAGCACCAACGAAAAACCAAACCTCCCCGCCAATGTGCCGGGCAACCGGTTC
>JBDHYM010000203.1:0-5400 GCA_039811405.1 Flavihumibacter sp.
AATTCTTACAATATCCATTTGTCAAAATTAATCAATTAAAGAAAGGTTTTTACAATGAGCCTGATGCTCCAGATCATAACGATAACGCCTACACCGATCATCATGGTCCTGGCGGGCAATTTGCCGGCCAGGCGGGCAGCCAGCGGCGCCGCAATAACGCCTCCGATCAGCAGCCCGATCACGACCGACAGGTGCGAAACGCCTGTCGTGAAAAAGAAGGTGGCGGCGCTCGCCAGCGTTACAAAAAATTCGGTAAGGCTCACGGTGCCGATGGTATAACGGGGATGGCGTCCTTTGGAAATGAGCGTGCTGGTAACAATAGGACCCCAGCCGCCGCCGCCGAACGAATCGAGGAACCCGCCGGCGCCGGCCAGCCAGCCTACTCTCTTTACTTTGTTATTGCCCGATTGCCGCAACTGGAAGGCACGGCTGAATATCTTCAGTCCCAGGAACATGGCATACAGGGCGATGGCGGGCATCAGCCATTTGCCGGCGTGCTCGCCCGCAATAACAAGCAGGCCCGCTCCTAAAATGGCGCCCAGCACGCCAGGGATCACCAGGTGCTTGAACAGCTTCCGGTTTACGTTCCCGAATTTATAGTGGCTGTACCCGCTTACGCCCGAAGAAAATATTTCAGAGGTATGAATGGCGGCGCTGACCGATACGGGGTTAACGCCGAAAGAGATCAGGCAGGTGGCCGAAGTAACACCATAACCCATACCCAGCAGGCCGTCTACCAGTTGCGCCAGGAAACCGGCCAGCACAAACAGCGCGAATTGCCCGGTTATATACTCGCCCGCCTGCGCCCAGATTTCCCCGATGCTGGGCAGCGGCACGGAAGAAAGTAATATATGCCCCACGAACATGGCGGTGAACAACCAGATCAGCCGCGAAGCTACCCGCTTCCATTTTTTTTCGGCTGCCTGCGCGGTGGGGTTCCTGTCGGCCACCAATACCCCGGTGATCTCATCCAGCTTTCTTACTTTCTCCGCAAAATTGCCGTTCATCTTCGAACGGATGGCCTGCATATTGTTCAGCACGCTTTCCATTTCAGCAGGAATGGCATCGTTGATCACCTCTTTAAGCCTTTTGGCGATCGTAGGTGATTTTCCATTGGTGCTGATCGCTATTTTCAGGTCGCCTTTGTTCACGATACTGCCCAGGTAGAAATCGCACAAGGCCGGTGTGTCGGCGATATTGGCGAGTATGCCTGCATCCTGCGCAGCTTCTTTCACCTGCAGGTTCAGCGTGGTATCGTTGGTAGCGGCAATGACCAGGTCTTTGGCTACCAGGTCGGCGGCTTCAAAAGCTTTTGGCAGCAGCACGAGCCCGTTGTAGCTGGCCGCCATCGTCCTGATGGTATCGCTGATCTCCGGGGCTACCAGGGTCACTTGTGCATCGGGGCAGGAACGGAGCAGCGACTGCAGCTTTTCTTCACCCACATGGCCGCCGCCAACCACCAGTACACGCAGGTGCTTCAGTTGCAGGAAAACGGGGTATAAATTATTGGCCGGTTTGGAAGACATCATACAAAACTAGGGTTTAACGAAGAGTCCGTCGAAAATCAGGGTGGCATAATACAGGCCGCCGATGGTAGGGCCTGCCGCGTATTGTATATAGCGATGATTGAAGAGGTTGGACGCACCCAGCTTTAGGCTGGCTTTGTAGGCCGGAACGCGCCAGGTTACCTGGGCGTCGACGGTCTGAAAGGCCGGAACCGTGCCATTGGCCAGGGGGCTTTCCCAAAGGAAAGCGCTCTGCCATTTCCACACGATATTGAAACCAATATTGGGCAGTACCTCGCGGTTGCCGGCCGACAGGTTGACCGACCATTTCGGGGTATTGAAGGCCGTTACAAAAATATCAGCGTTGCCGGCGGTTTTGATATCGTTGTAGCTGACATTGCCCGATACGCTGAATTTCTTATAGAAACGATAGGTTGCCGCCAGCGCCGAGCCATAATTGCGATAGGTGTTCTTCGCATTGGTAAATACGCGGTACCGGGTTTGTTTACTGCGGTTGGAAGCCAGCATATCTATCACCGACTCATCGGAACCAATTTTCCCATCGGCCGGCACAGCCACTTCCACCTGGCCCAGGAAGCCGGTGTAGGTGTTATGGTAAAGATCGAGATCAATGAAGAGTCTGCCGTCGAGGTAAACGCCTTTATAGCCCGCCTCGAACGATACGATCTTTTCGGGTTGTGTGGCTGCCAGGTTCGTCACTTCCAGCAGGTCTCGGTTTTTTATGGCGGCATCGCGAGCCGTCATGCCGGCGGTAACGTCGCTGTTGACGGCGGCATTGAAATTATTTACGGAGTTCAGCGTGTAGGAGTTGTCGAGATAACCAAGTCCCTCATTGATGTACGACAGGCCTCCCACCCTGCGCACATTGCCGTTGTTGACGAATGAAAGGGCTTCGAACAGGGCCGGAAAGCGAAACCCGTTCTGAACGGCAAACCGGAAATTGTGGTTTTCCGTCGGACTATAAACAACCGCTGCCCGCGGGTTGAATTTGGGTTTGAATTCCAGGTTGTGATCGAACCGCAGCGACGCGAATACCTTCAGCCGCTCGTTGAAAAAGGTTTTGGTCGCCTGCGCAAAGAAACCATACTTCTTGTAATAGACATTCTTTCCAAAATCGCTCGAGTCGGGTACCTTGCCGTTCACCTCAACAGGTTTATTCCTTTCGTTGACGGGCCGGCTGAAGTCGACGAAGTTATTTCCGTCGGGGATCACCTCATAAATGCGAACGTCGCCGCCCACCAGCAGGTTGAACCATTTCACCTTCTCGCTCAGGTCCCACTGCACATCGGTATGATACATACGGCTCCGTTGTTTCAGCCAGGCGCCGCCGGTTGCCGGCGCGCCGGCGATGCCTGCATTGGCATGGTCCCAGTTATTGATTCCTGTGATGGTATTTTTGAGCTGCTCAAAAGCCGCCGTACCAGGCTCCGCCCGGCCTTTGTCGGCAACAGCACGGGCTGTCTGCATGGCGGCGGCCAGGCCAGCGCCGTTGTTCAATTCGTTTTGCAGGCTGGCTTTGAATACATCGCGCCAGGCATTGTTGCCCAGGTGCGTAAGATCGAGGTTATCGGCCAGCGGCTTCAGGTTGTAGGAGTCGCCGGTATTTTCAATACTGGCGTATGAATGGACCGCGAAGTTTTTTCCCTTCAGCGCCAACTGGTGGTTTTGCACCACTACATTATCGAGCTGCACTTTGTTGCCGCGTTGAAAAATGCCGTCCATCTTCCCGATACGATAACCATAGATCAGCTCCAGCGACGGGTTGAAACGATAATGCAGGGCCAGGTCGGCCTTCAGGTTATCCACTTTCGGGTTAACAAGGTCTTTTTCCCAGTAACCGGTACGCCTCACCAGGAAGGTGCGGTTTGCGCCCTGGTAGCTGACGCCGCTAAGGGTCACCGCGTTGTTGTTTTCGTCACCGTATTTATTCCAGCCGTCATACGCAGGATTATTGCTGCCGTTCAGCTCCTGGAAAGACGGGTTTGCCGTGTTCTTGTCGTTTCCGTTCTGGTCATTTTTACTGTTGCTTATCCAGTCCGTGCCGCGGAGATAGCTGACATTCACCTTGAAAGCAAATTTACTGCCGAATGCTTTTGCATAGCGTATAGCCGTTTCCGTTAGTACCGAAGCGCCATGATCGATGCCGTCAACATGGTTTACGCCCGTACGCTGGTACAGGCTGAGGCCCTGGTAAGCAAAGGGGTTTTTTGTAATGAGATTGGCCATGCCGTTAATGGCATTCATGCCGTACAGGGCGCTCGCCGCCCCGGGTGTCACTTCCACACTGGCAATATCGAGCTCCGTAGGCCCGATGGCATTTCCCAGGGGCACACCCAGGGTGGCCGCCTGCATATCGACACCGTCGACCATTTGCATGAACCGGAAATTATTGGGAATATTAAAGCCGCGCGCATTCGGTATCTTGAAAGTAAGCGACGACGTGGTAAGCTGTATTCCCTTCAGGTTGCCGAGCGCATCGTAAAAAGAAGGCGCCGGTGATTCTTTCAGGGCCCGTATATCGAGCTTCTCGATGGTAACCGGCGATCGCAGCAGCTTTTCACTGGTACGGCTGGCCGTTACCACCACTTCGTTGGCGATCATCGACTGGCTGAACAATTGCACGCTGATTTTTTCATTGAGCGATCTGATAACAATTTCTTTGGGTGAAAACCCGACGATGCTGAAACGGATCACGAAGGGAAAGGTTTTGTTCGCCACCAGTTTGAAGCCGCCGGTGCTGTCGCTGACTGCGCCGAACTGCGTTTCGAGCACCTGTACCGATACGCCGTCGAGCGCATGGCCCTGGTCGTCGGTTATTTTACCGGTTATTACATAAGAGCCATTCAACTGCGCCTGCGTTTCGCGCCAGCCCGCCAGCAGAACGATGGTGCTGATGAGTATCTGTATAGTATGTTTCATGTTTATTAGTCTAGTTGTGAAGTAGGATATATGAGCAAAAAAAACAGGTGGGGTACCTGGGTTAGAAATACCCCTCCTTTTTACGTTGTTCCATGGCAGCTTCGCTGCGCTTGTCATCCATGCGGGCGCCTCTTTCGGATATTTTGGCAGAGAGGATTTCGCGGATGATGTCGTCGATATTATTGGCGGTCGACGCTACCGCCGCTGTACAGGTCATATCACCCACGGTCCGGAAGCGAACCGTTTCTTCGAACGGTACTTCTTCGTCGGTCGTGTTGAGGAAATCACTGTAAGGCCAGATCATACCGTCGCGCGTTATCACTTCGCGGCGGTGCGTGTAATAAATAGAAGGGATTGCCATATTTTCTTCTTTGATATAAGTCCATACGTCGAGCTCTGTCCAGTTGCTGATCGGGAACACCCGCACATTTTCGCCGATAGTGATCTTCCCGTTCAGCATATCGAACAATTCGGGGCGTTGCTTTTTGGGGTCCCATTGCCCGAAATCATCGCGCACCGAGAATATCCTTTCTTTGGCGCGGGCCTTTTCCTCATCGCGGCGGGCGCCGCCGATGCAGGCGTCGAATTTGAATTCTTCGATTGCATCCAGCAGGGTCACGGTTTGCAATACGTTGCGGCTGGCATATTTACCGGTCTCCTCTTTGACCTTACCGGCATCGATGCTGTCCTGCACATACCGTACAATCAGCGTGGCGCCTGTTTCCTGCACCAGTTGATCGCGAAAGGCGATGGTTTCGGGAAAATTGTGACCTGTATCAACATGCACCAGGGGAAAAGGGATTTTGCCGGGCCAGAAGGCTTTCTGCGCCAGGCGGACGAGCGTAATAGAGTCTTTTCCGCCGCTGAACAGCAGGGCAGGCTTTTCAAACTGGGCAGCCACTTCCCGCATGATGTAGATGCTCTCATCTTCTAACATGCGGGGAAAAGCTGGTAT
>JBDHYM010000204.1:0-5400 GCA_039811405.1 Flavihumibacter sp.
AATTTTCGCTATAGTGCAGCGGCTCCAGTTCCTGGGCGCTCATAACGGCCGGCACCAGCAAAAGAAGACCGGTGATTTTTCCAAACAGTTTCATATCTTATTTTTTACAATCGTTGAAAGGATAGCTCGCGCAGCAGGCAGGCGGCGGGCAGGCCCGGCAGCCCCCTGATCCGGAAGGCAAACCGGCCCCCGGGGTAAGTTTTCTTCTCGGGGCTGTCAACCAGTACTTTTCCATCCACTTTCAGCCACACGCGGTTGGACTGCACGCCGACTTCCACCATCATCTTTTTCCCTGGTAACAGGTCGTCCGGCACCGGCGCTTTCACCATACCCAGACCAGGCTGTTTGCCGATGTAGGGGGTGGCGCCATGCGGCGCATTTCTGAAAGCGACGAAGTAGCTTCTTTTTTCCGTATTCCAGATACCCATGCTGCCATCATAATTGCCGGGAATGGTAAGCGTATGTGCATTACCGGTATCCGCAGCCTGCAATACCGTCACCATTACAGTAGACGAGGTGAGGGCAACCATGCTGAAGCGAAGCACAAATGCATCGGGGAAATTGGCGGGGCTTACCAGCATCAGTCCCTTGCTGGTTTCGCCTTCTTGCATCAGCACGCCGTCCTGCAATTCGATACAGGTTCCTTCGCCCCATTTGTTCCATTGAACCAGGTCGCGGGCAGGTATGTCCTGCTGCGCCCAAAGAGCAGGTAACAGTCCCTGCAGCAGTAACAACAGCAGGAAACCTGTTTTGCTATTTTGTTTCATAGTACACCGTCGTTTTTCCGGCGGCTGCGGGAACCGTCAGCCAACCGTCTTTCACACTTGTTTTAACAGGCGCACCGTTTACGCGAACGGCCGACAGCCTGCCGTTTATTTTTACCCGCACCGCAGCGGGCACGGCCGTTTCTATCTCAAGCTGGCGACTGCCCGCGGTGGCGGTAGCAGCAAGCGACAGGTCTTTGTCGGCAACCAGGTGCCAGTTGTCGGTTTGCAATTGCTTCCCTTCAAAAAAGCAGGTGAACGCACCGGCTGTTTTGCTCAGCAGCAAAAAGCGGGCGTCGGTTTGTATGCCGTTCAATGGCAGTTGACGGTCATCGCCTGTTCTGCAATAAGCAATGTCTTCTTCGCTTCCCCGCGTAAACCTCGCACCGATCCATCCCGCACCCGACAACGACTCGGTGGCGGGCAGCGGGGAAAGAGGTGCGCCTGTTACCGGTTCGGGAACAATCACCGCCAGGAAATCGGTGGCGGGCAAGGCGTTGACCGTACTTACCGTAAGGAAGCTTTCAGAGAAAGTCTTCGAGCTATAATTGAGGTAGCTGTTTGTATTGCCGTTTCGGTCGCGAATGGAAGCCGATAACCCTGATGGATAAACGATGTCCATGGTCAGGCGCGCCTTGGGCTGCTCCAGCAAAAAGCGGTTGTTCTCGTAAGAGCAGGTTCTTTGCTGACCCATCTGCGGTACATGGAAGAGCCAGTCATATACATGCATTTCGCCTTTACGCGCCGTTACCTGGTCCCATAAAAAGATCGGCCCGTTTTTGCGATACACGAGCTTACGTTCATAACCATCGAGCTTTCCTTTGTACACGGTAGCCAGCGAAGCCGTCACGGCATCTACCGACCCACCGTTGAAAAGCGCGCTCATCGTGGGCCATTCCGACAGCGACCGGATACCGTTGTCGAAATGCGCGGCGATCTGGCTGCCGGGGTCATGATCTACCAGCAGCACATTGTGGGCGATGGACTGCGTATTGTAACTGAGGTATTCCGTATTCATATAATAGCCGCCCGTACCAATGCCCGGATCGGTCAGCAGCTCTTCACCATTGGTCATTACCTGGAAGCTGCCCTGGTCGAAGTGATAATGGTTGGAATGCGGACCTGTTCGGGTGCTTATCACTGTTGAATGATCGTCCCATCCCGACCGCATCACCATGCCCTGCGCTTCAAACGGCCGCGACGGCGGCAGGCTGCTGCGGTCTTTCGGCTGCAGGTCGTTGCGGTACCAGAGATAGCCCAGAAAGCCGCCATTGCCCGCCTCCCAAAACGGTTGTACGAACTGGTAGAGATAAGGGTTGCCGGTGCGGTGCACGAACCATTGCCCATGCTCCTGGGTGAAGCCGCTATAGCTTCTCCCACCATCGCCATAAGCAGGGATCAGTCCCGACGCATCAGTGGCCTGCAAAGGGAATTTGTAAAAATTTTCTACGTTGGTAGTAGTGGAAAGATCGATGCCGAATACCTGCTCAAGGCCGGCGATCAGCTCGGCTATATCACGGGTAGCCATATCCATATAACCGCTTTTCGGCTCACCGTAGCTGCCATCGGCGTAGTAGGTATTGCCGATGAAAGCACGGGCCTTGGTGATCACGCCCGCCAGGTAGGTGGGCAGCTCCCGCATCGAGGGGTCGTCGCCGTACATGGCGGTGGCGGCAAGTCCAAAGCCGGTCACCAGCACCGAGATGTGATTGGTCAGGTTGGAAGGCATGCGATTCATCTCGACCATATCGCGGTGAAAAAGCTTCAGCCCTTTGTTCATCATGGCCTCACGCACCAGTTGCCGCTCGGGCTCGCTGAGCAGATCGTACAGCATGTCGTATCCATACGCCACGGCTTTGATGGCATAGCCTACGGGATAGTAGGTCCACAAGCGGCGGTTGAGCATCCAGTCGCAATTCCATTTTTTGAACCGGCAGAATTTAAGCAGGGCTTCTTTTCCCAACTGGCCGGCTTTTGCATCGCCGCCCAGCGAATACCTGAACGCGCATGTTTCAATGATTTTTTCCAGGGTGGCCATGGGCTTGTGCCATTCGCCATACGCATCGAAGCCAACGGTATTTTGCGCATAAGGGCCGCCAACCAGGTTTTCGCCGGTCCTGTCTTTCCCTTCTTCAATGCTGTTGAGGGGAACGGCCAGGTAGCTGCTGTCGCGCATGGCCTTTTCGAGGATGGCCTTCGCTCCCGCCGGCTCTCCGGCTGCCCGCCGGGCCGCCAGTGATCCGGGTGAAAAGAAAAGACGTGGATGTCCCTGTACGGGTTTGTTACCCACAATCAGCTCCAGGCTGGTTCTTATGGTATCACCGTTTTTACCGGGCGCCACGAGGTCGAGCCGGCTGATGCCGGGCGGTAAACGCCGTGCTTTGGCAAATACCGACGGGTTGCTCCAAACGCCCGACTGCTCTTTGAACACCACCTGGTCGGCGGCCACGCTGCCGTCGGGCGCGTACAGCCTGCCGGTTACAGAACGAAGCGCAATGCCGTCTTCGGCTGCAACGCTCAGGGCCAGGGGCGCTCCCGCCGCCACCGGCTCGGGTATAATGGTCTTGTTGAATTCCGCGAAATAAACGCTGGACGGCGCCTGCGCCACCAGCCGCCGCGGGCGGGCGCCGGTGAGCCGCACATCGTCCATCAAAATCGTATAGGTATAGAGGTAGTACGTCGTATCGTAATAGGCCTGTACGGTGATGGCTTCCAGTTCGCTGTTGAGCGGAAGTGAAGCCGTTCCGTTCTTAAACGCCGACAGCGGGGTTTGCACCTTTATCCACTCATTGGCCTGGGGCCGCTGCAGCCGGTAAAAATAACGCTTCCCATCGCGGGTGCCCAACGATATTTCCAGCTCTTTGGCCGCACGGTCTGATTGCAGGTAGATACCGAGGTCGAGGCCGGCGCCCGGCGAAGCAATCATGTTCAGCCGGCGGGTAAAACCCTGGTATAATTCGTGGGTATCGTAGGCCTTTACAGGATGCGCCAGGGCAAAGCGGCTGTTATGGAGCGTAGGTGTTTGCCGGGCGAAATAAAGGGCGTCGAAACCGATATCCTGCGCATAGGGATATTGCTCCCAGGCAAACAGCTCACCGGTTTCGAAGTCATGAAAAAGCGTATCGGCCTTCCAGCTACCCGGCAACTGCGCGGCAGCAGGAAAACTGCCAAAACAGCCCGCCAGCAGGAATAGAATTAATTTGCGCATATATATCAGCGTTAGTATCAGAAAATTTTCCAGGTCTTCACTTTATGTCCGTAGAAGGCATAGTACACGAGAAAAATATAACAGGGGAAAAGCACGCCATAGGCATTCCGGTGGCTGCTGAGATCGGCAAAATAACCGTACACCAGCGGTATAAGGGCATTGCCGGCCAGGCCCATCACCATGACCGAACCGCCCAGCTTGGTGAACCGGCCGAGCCCGTCGAGCGCCAGCGGCCAGATGCCGGGCCACACCAGCGAATTGGCCAGCCCCAGCATCGCCACGAACCAGATCGAGATGTCAGACACATGCCCCAGGAAATGCACTTCACCCTGCGCAAACACAATGCACACGGTAAGTGCCAGCCCCAGCAGGGTGCATATCTTCAGTGCCGTCACCTGGCTGATATAACGCGGAATGCAGATAATACCGAGCACATATCCCACGATGGTGGCGAACAGCGTGTACGACGGAAATACCTTTGCTTCCAGCAACTGGATATTCATGGAGCCGGCATAACCGATGATCGTATCGATCGATATCACCTGCGTACCCACGTGTAAAAAAATTGCAATGGCGCCCAGTATGAGGTGAGGGAACTGGATCAGCTTTGTTTTATTCGAATTGGCCTGTGCCACCTGCTCCGATTCCTGCTCAGTGTCTATTTCCGGCAGCGGTGAATACCTGATCATCAGGCCAAGCGCCAGCAATACCACGCCTACACATGTATAGGGCACAATCACCCGTTTGATCAGCTCGTCGAGCGCCGCTTCGCGCTGCGCTACTTCCATCAGCGGCAGCTCCCTGAACAACTGCCCGTCGGTGGGCCGCAATATCACGGCGGCAAACAGCAGCGGCGCCAGTATGCCGGCCGTTTTATTACAGATGCCCATGATGCTCATGCGCTGCGCCGCGCGTTCTTTGGCGCCCACCACCGTGATATATGGATTGGCGGCGGTTTGCAGCAACGCGAGACCGGCGCCGATGGAGAACAATCCCACGAGGAATATTTCATATTGCCGTGCCATGGCAGCCGGCACGAACAGGAAGGCGCCTGCCGCCATTACCCAGAAGCCGGTCATCATTCCTTTTTTGAAACCGACCCGCTTCAGCAAATAAGAGGCGGGAATGGAGAAGATGAGGTAGGAAATATAAAAGGCGAACGTAACCAGGTACGACTGGAAATTCGACAGCTCACAGGCGATCTTGAAATAGGGTATCAGGATGGCGTTTACCCACGAAACAAATCCGAAGATAAAAAACATCAGGCCGATGATGGCGATCGATATATTCGTATCGCGCTTGCTGAGATGGCCCATCTCCACTTTATTGATGGCTTGCATGGTCTTTTTTCGTTAATGTCAAAGTGCCGAACTTAAAAGGCTGCCGGAAAGGCCAGGCATCTACCCAATCGTAAAACACACCGTCTGA
>JBDHYM010000205.1:0-5381 GCA_039811405.1 Flavihumibacter sp.
GCAGGTTGTCGGCGGGGAAGCTGCGGTCGATATGCACCGCGCTGAAATGAATGCCCTCCCCTTCCAGGCTGCGCATCACCAGGTTTTGTAGCGGCCAGAAGCTGTCTTCCGGAAAGCCGGCGGTGCCCAGCCCGTCCTGGTTGGTGACCATCACCAGCTCGTAGTCGAGTTCGCGGGCTATACGGCCCATGTATTCAAACATCCCGGGATAAAAGGTCAGCTTGGCAAAATCGTCCAGTTGATACGTAGGCGGCGCTTCGTTGATCAGCGTTCCGTCGCGGTCGATAAACAATACTCTTTTAGACATGGGCAAAGGAGGCTAAGGCGGTGAATAATTGCTGGTTTTCGGCTTCGGTGCCCACGGTAATGCGCAGGCAGTCTTCGCATAGGGCTACATTGGAGCGATCGCGCACCACGATGCCTTTCTCCAGCAGTTGGTTATAGGTGTCGCGGGCGCGATCCATCTTTACCAGCAGGAAATTCGCATCAGAGGGATATACCTTTTGCACGGCAGGCAGTTGGCCGAGCTTCTCAGCCAGGCGGTTGCGTTCTTCCACCAGTACGCGGATCATATCGTTCACCTGACCCACTTCATCGAGCGCTTTCAATACAAGCTCCTGCGACGCCTGGTTGATGTTGTAGGGCGGCTTGATCTTGTTCATTACCCCGATGATTTCTTTCGAAGCAAAGGCCATTCCTACGCGCAGCGCAGCGAGTCCCCAGGCTTTCGACAGGGTTTGCATTACCACGAGGTTGGGATAGTCGGTTAAATCGCTTACGAATGATTTCTGCCGGGAGAAATTGATATATGCTTCGTCAACCACCACGATGCCGAAATAATTTTCCAGCAGCACTTCAATATCGGCACGGCGCAGGGAATTGCCGGTGGGGTTATTGGGCGAGCAGAGAAAGATCATCTTGGTATGACTGTCGATGGCTTCTTCCAGCGCCGGCATGTCGAGCTGAAAATCGGGCGTAAGAGGCACCTTCTGAATGGCGACGTTGTTGATATTGGCGCTCACTTCGTACATGCCGTAGGTGGGCGGTACGAGAATGATGTTGTCGATGGCCGGCTCGCAGAAGGCACGGATCATTACGTCGATGCACTCGTCGCTGCCGTTCCCCAGAAAAATATGTGGCGGCGGCACACCTTTGATGGCGCTCAGCTTTTCTTTAATGGCCCACTGCATGGGGTCGGGATAGCGGTTGTACCATTTGGTAAGCGGCGAGCCCAGCGCGTTTTCATTGGCATCGAGAAAAACGCTCGCTTCGCCCTTGAACTCATCGCGGGCCGATGAGTAAGGCACCAGCTTTTTTATATTCGGTCTGATTATTTCGTCGAGGTTGAACATATCAGTTGTTTTGCAATTGATCCAAACGGATGGTAACAGCACGGGCATGGGCATCGAGCCCTTCTGCGCGGGCCATGGTGGTTACCGTGGCGCCAATATTACGGATACCCGTTTCCGTTAGTTGCTGAAAGGTTATCTTTTTCACGAAGCTGTCGAGGCTCACGCCGCTGTATGCTTTTGCATAGCCATTGGTAGGCAGTGTGTGGTTGGTGCCGCTGGCATAGTCGCCGGCAGACTCGGGCGAATAGTTACCGATAAACACGGAACCGGCGTTCACTACCATTTTGCTTACCTGGGCAGCATCGCGCACCGAAAGAATCAGGTGCTCGGGACCGTATTCATTGAGCAGATCCATCGCATCGTTCACCGATGCCAGCACCACCGCGTGGCTGCCGGCCATTACTTTTTCGGCTATACCTTTTCGCGGCAACTGCCGCAGTTGTTCCTGCAAAGCGTTTTCTACGTTTTCTATCAACGAAGCGTGGGTGGTGACCAGCAGCACCTGGCTGTCGGCGCCATGCTCCGCCTGGCTGAGCAGGTCGGCCGCCACGAAAGCGGGATGGGCAGTTTCGTCGGCCAGTATCGCCACTTCGCTGGGTCCGGCAGGCATATCGATCGCTACGCCGTCCTGCTGTACCAGTAGTTTGGCGCAGGTGACGTACTGGTTGCCCGGCCCGAATATCTTGTACACCTTTGGTACGGTTTCGGTGCCGTAAGCCATGGCCGCGATGGCCTGCACACCGCCGATCTTATACACCTGGCTGATGCCGATCATGTCGGCCGCACATAAAATTGCCGGGTGCAGGCTGCCGTCTTTCGCCGGCGGTGAGCAAAGCACGATCTCTTTGCAGCCCGCAATCACCGCAGGAATGCCCAGCATCAGCAGGGTCGAAAACAGCGGGGCTGTTCCCCCGGGAATATACAATCCTACTTTTTCGATACCGACCGATTGCCGCCAGCAGTGCACACCTTCCATGGTTTCGATCACTTCAGTGCTTTCATATTGCGCCTGGTGGAAATGCCTGATATTGGCGGCGGCCTGGCGGATCGCGTCTTTCAGCTCGTCGCTGACCTGGTGCACCGCCTGGTCGATCTCGGCCCTGGTCACTTTTACAGGACCCGGCACTGCCGCGTCAAAGGCAAGCGTATACCGCGTAACGGCGGCATCTCCCTCCGCTTTTACATCGTTTAATATCTGCCGCACTTTCTGCTGCAGGGCGCTGCCGTCGATCGCGGGACGCGCCAGCAGCGCCGGCCAGTCACTGCGTGCGGGATATGTCTTCACTATCATGGTCAGAGAATCATTTTTTCGATCGGCACTACCAGGATACCCTGGGCGCCGGCGGCTTTAAGTTGTTCGATAATATCCCAGAACCGGTCTTCGCTGAGTACGCTGTGCACGCTGCTCCAGCCGGGCTCGGCGAGGGGCAGTACCGTGGGGCTTTTCATACCCGGCAGCAATGAAATGATCTGCTCCAGGTTTTCATTCGGCGCATTCAACAACACATACTTGTTGTTCTTCGCCTTCCGCACCGCGCGGATGCGGAACAGCAGGCGGTCGAGCAATTCCAGCTTATCGTTCGTCAACGCCTCGTTGCGGATCAGCACCGCCTGGCTGCGCAGAACCACCTCCACCTCTTTGAGCCCGTTCATGAACAAGGTGGAGCCGCTGCTCACCAGGTCAACGATGGCATCGGCCAGGCCAATACCCGGCGCAATCTCCACCGAACCGCTGATCTCGTGTATCTCGGCGTTAATGGCTTTTTCGTCCAGGAATTTTTTTACCAGCAGCGGATAACTGGTCGCAATGCGCTTCCCCTCCAGCGCCGCCGGCGACGCATATTCTTCCTTGCGGCCAATAGCCACACTAAGCCGGCACTTTCCAAAGCCCAGGGGCTCTACCGAAATCACGTGCCTGTCTTTTTCCAGCACCACGTTCTCACCTACAATGCCGATATCGGCCACGCCGTCTTCCACATATTGCGGAATATCGTCGTCGCGTAAAAAATAGATCTCCAGAGGAAAGTTTTCCGCTTCTGTTTTCAGCTTGTTGATGCCGTTCTTGATGTCGATACCGCAGTCTTTGAGCAACCGGGTAGAGTCTTCGTACAGCCGGCCGCTTTTCTGAATCGCAATCCTGAGTTTTTGGTCCATGTTTTTTCAAATAAAAAAGGCTTACCTGCCGGTAAGCCCTCAAATGTTGTATGGTCACATGCAAACATCATCCGCTTACCGCGAAGGTCCGAAATGATGGTGGTGGTGCATGGTTTTTTTCATGTGGCGCGAAGATAGGGCAAATGCCTGTTCCCTCCAAATTCCCTTCTACCCGTCAGGTGCCACCCGTCGGGTGGCACCTGACGGGTAGAAGCCATCTTAACAAAACATTGCGGGAAACAGGTTTTACTTGCGATCGAAATTGCCGTCTTGTTGTTCACCCGTCGGGTGGCACCCGACGGGTGAAACCTATAACTTTGTCACATGGGAACTGACCTGAATATGGCGGCTGAAAAACTGGAGCAGGGGGAACTGGTAGCCATTCCGACCGAAACGGTGTACGGGCTGGCGGCCAACGGCCTTAACGCAAATGCCGTGCTGAAGATATACGAGGTAAAAAACCGGCCGCAATTCAACCCGCTGATATTGCACTTCGCCAGCGTGGAGCAGATCGAGCAGCTCGGGCTGCGCTTTCCGCCAAAGGCACGTGAGCTGGCACAGGTGTTCAGTCCCGGGCCCCTGACCTATGTCATTCCCGCCAACGACAAGATACCCGGTATCGTTACGGCAGGCACCGGCGCCGTGGCGGTGCGCATTCCCAGCCATCCGCTGACGAGACAGTTGCTGGAGCGCCTGCCCTTTCCGCTGGCAGCACCCAGCGCGAATATCTCGGGATCGGTTAGCCCCACCTCGGCGCAGCACGTACAAGCGCAGCTCGGGGGAAAGATCGCATACATACTCGACGGCGGCCCCAGCGAAGTGGGCCTTGAATCGACCATCGTTTCGTTTC
Organism: Flavihumibacter sp.; assembly: GCA_039811405.1. Taxonomy (GTDB): domain Bacteria; phylum Bacteroidota; class Bacteroidia; order Chitinophagales; family Chitinophagaceae; genus Flavihumibacter. The sequence continues at coordinate 4,357 of JBDHYM010000205.1, forward strand.
TGGATGAACCACCGCAACTGTTGCGCTATGGCGGCATAACAGCAGAGCAGATCGAGTCGATCATTGGCCCCCTGCAAAAGCCCGACCAGGGGTTCGTCGACAATCCCGTGGCCCCGGGGCAACTGGCCCGCCACTACGCCACCAGGCATCCCCTGCAACTGGGCGATGCCGCTGCGCTGATTTCGGCTGCACATAACCGTGATCCCGTACCCCGCATCGCCAGCATTTCACTGAAAAGATCCTTTCCCGCTCTCCCCACCGCCTACCAGTTTGTACTGTCGCCCGAAGGACGGCTCGACGAAGCCGCCAGCCGCCTTTTCGCCGCCATGCGGCAGGCCGACGAGATGGACATCGATCTTATCATAGCAGACAGGTTTCCCGACGAAGGGCTGGGCCGTGCCATCAACGATCGCCTTAACCGCGCCGCCACTCCTACCCCATAACATGAAGCCATGAAAAGAACAAGCATACTCTTTCTCGTCGTGGTGCTTGCCGCAGGCGCCCTGAAAGCGCAGCTTCCCGCGTACGACAGCATTGCCTTCCACCTGTACACCGACAGCCTCAAAAAGAATGTGCACAACTACATCAGCGTTGACGCGAAGCTGAAAAGCGGCGGCTGGCTGCCGCTGACCGACAAGCAACTGAACTTCCACTGCCCGCAAGGTAAGTTCGACGGCAATTCACTGCTGATCGATTCGGGTTACGAAGGCAAGTCGGTCCAGGTAACGGTTACCGATAAACGAAATCCTGCCCTTACCCAAACAAAGACCATTTACATAAAACAGGCGCCCGATAACGAGCGCCTGCGAACAGTAGAAGAAGTTATGCAGGGCAGCGGCGGTTCAACACCGCGCCGCCGAAGATCCTGATCACATTTTTTTTGCGTCTTCCAGAAACTTTGCCAGGCCGATATCTGTCAGCGGATGCTTCAGCAGGCCAAGGATGGAATCCAGCGGGCAGGTACAAACATCGGCGCCCAGCTCCGCACATTTGATGATATGATTGGCATTGCGGATCGAGGCCGC
>JBDHYM010000206.1:0-5337 GCA_039811405.1 Flavihumibacter sp.
GTCCGCAGGACCTGCTGGCTGCCCGCCGTATCGACGGGGCAGAACAGTATTTTAGCCGCGCATACGATTTCGGTTTTTCCAAATCGACCGACGAGGCCCTTCGCATCTGGAACAAGGAGAAAATATTGAGCGACGTGGTATGGGTGATCCGTACGTTCAGACCCGATGTGATCATCACGCGGTTTCCGCCCGATGAACGCGCCGGGCACGGACACCATTCTGCTTCGGCCGTGCTGGCCATCGAGGCATTCAGGGCCGCCGCCGATCCCAAACGTTTTCCCGAGCAGCTCAAAATGACCGAGCCCTGGCAGGCAAAACGCATTCTCTGGAACACCTTCAATTTCGGCGCAGTCAACACCCAAAACGAAAACCAGTATAAGATCGATGTGGGTGTTTTCAACCCGCTGCTGGGAAAGGGGTATGGTGAAGTAGCGGCCGAAAGCCGCAGCCAGCACAAGAGCCAGGGTTTCGGCGTGGCGAGGCAGCGAGGTGAAGCGTATGAATACTTCCAGCCGATAGACGGCGATGCGGTTACTACTGATCTTTTTGACCGGGTGAATACTACCTGGGAGCGGATCGGCAAAAAAGAAATCGCCACGGAGATCGACGGCATCATCCAGCATTTCAACCCCTTGCAGCCTTCAACCATTGTTCCCGAACTGGTTCAGCTTCGGAAACACATAACGCCTTCGCCAGGCAGCAAAACAATGCCCTGGGTGAATGAAAAAACAAGCGAGATTGACCACCTGATCAGGAGCTGCCTGGGGTTGTACGCCGAAGCGGTCACCAGCCAGCAGACAGCGGTCACCGGCGACAGCCTGCAGGTAACGGTCAACCTGGTTAACCGCAGCCCTGTTGCCGTTACATCGGTTTCGTTGAAGTATGCCGATACACTGATAACGCTTACGCCTTCAGCGGCCGATAACAAAATGTACAGCGCCAGTATCAGGAAGCCTGTTCCCATCGGCTTTATGGACGATCAGCCGTATTGGCTGCGCGACCAGATGGATACCGGCAGTTTCACCGTCAATGACCAATCCCTTATCGGCCGTCCCGAAAATTTACCGGTAGGGGTGACCTTAAGCTACCGGGTAGGCGACGTTTTGTTGCAGGAAGTGCTGCCCCTGCGTTATAAATATACCGACCCGGTGAAAGGGGAAATATACCAGCCGGTGGTAGTAGTGCCGCCGGTGGTGGTCGGCGCTGCGCCGTCGATCGTGCTGAACAACCTGGTACCCGCGCGACCTCATAACCTCGACATTTCTTACCGGAGCTACAGCGACCGCGACAGCACAAGAGGCAATATCCAGTTTCAACTGGCTGGCAGCATGCGCGGTGCAAAAGACAAAAATGTTGGTTTCGATATGGCCTTCCGCAAAAACCAGCTGGAACGGTACAACATCGATTTCGACAGTCTTTTTGCCGGTGAGCGGCCAGAGCAGATATATCCTTTTATTGAAGTGGGGAAAGACGGCCGCCGGCTGAAATACAACAATGCCATGAAGCTGATACAATACGATCATGTACCCACGATCCATTATTTTTTTCCCACTTCGGTCAAAGTGCTGAATGAGGAAATAAAGACCGTGGGTAAGCTGATCGGTTATATAAGCGGCTCGGGCGATGCCGTACCCGATGCATTGAAAGCAATGGGGTATACGGTGGAAACACTCGACGATGCCGCGCTCTCTTCGGCTGATCTTAACCGTTACGACGCCATCATTACAGGAGTAAGAGCCTATAATATAAAGGAAAGCCTCAATGCCCACTATGAACGTCTTATGAAATACGTGGAGCAGGGAGGTAACCTGATAGTACAGTACAATACGTCGACCCAGATTGGTCCCCTGCGGGCGAGGATCGGACCTTATCCTTTCAACATCTCACGTACACGGGTAACCGACGAGAATGCACCGGTGGCCGTGCTGGATGAGAAAAGCCCGTTGATGCAGTTTCCCAACAAGATCAGCCCGAAAGACTTTGCCGGCTGGATACAGGAAAGAAGTATTTATCATGCGGCCCAATGGGACGCACGGTACAAGACCCTGTTCCGGATGAACGACCCCGGCGAAAAAGCCGACGACGGCAGCCTGATCTATGCGCAGTACGGCAAAGGATATTTCACCTACACCGGACTGGTATTCTTTCGCGAATTACCGGCCGGCGTAAGTGGCGCTTACCGGCTGCTGGCTAACCTGATTGCGTTGAACCATAAAAGAGGATTTTAAGCATGGCCAGGTCTAACCAGGGAAGGCGGGATATAGGTATCGCAGTGTGCCTGATCATCGGCCTGATCATCGGAAGCTTTATTAAGAGAGTGCATATCGGGCTGATCATCGGGCTGGCCATTGGATTGCTGACCGCCTCGCTGATCGCCAACAGGAATAAATAATATTGCTATGCCAGAAGAAAAAGTGCCGGTATTCAAGACCTGGAACCAGTGGTACGTATTCGTGCTGCTGATGCTGGGATTGATGATTGCCGGCTGTTATTTTTTCACCCAATATTTTTCATGAGCCAAATCGACTGGATTGTATTGGGACTGACCCTTTTGCTCATCATCGGGTACGGTTTGTATAAAAGCAAGACCAGCCGCGATCTCGACGGTTACTTTCTCGGCAACCGGGCTATGCCCTGGTACCTGGTGTTACTGAGCATTATGGGCACGCAGGCCAGCGCCATTACGTTTTTATCGACCCCCGGCCAGGCGTTTGAAGACGGTATGCGCTTTGTGCAATATTATTTTGGCGTGCCGCTGGCCATGATCGTCATTTCTGTCTTTTTTGTACCGTTGTATCATCGCCTGAAGGTCATTACGGCGTATGAATATCTCGAGCAACGGTTCGACCGGAAAACGCGGACATTCATATCGCTGATTTTCCTGGTGTCGCGCGGGTTATCGACAGGTATTTCCATTTATGCACCGTCTATTATCCTTTCGTCGATATTGGGCTGGAATATTTACTGGACCAATATTTTCATGGGCGGCCTGCTGATCGTGTACACCGTTACAGGTGGCGCCAAAGCGGTTGCCTACACCCAGCAATTGCAGTTGCTGATCATCTTTCTCGGCATGTTCGGCGCCGCCTATATGGTGGTGCACCTGTTACCGGACGGAGTTGCGTTCGTGGATGCGCTGAAAGTGGGCGGAAAGCTGGGAAGGCTGAATGTGATCACCAGCGGGCAATCGCCCGAAGGGTTTCAATGGAGCGACCGTTATAATATCTGGAATGGCCTCATAGGCGGCGGTTTCCTTGCGCTTTCTTATTTCGGCGCCGACCAGAGCCAGGTGGGGCGGTATCTTACTGCCCGCAGCCTCAGCGAAAGCCGGCTGGGACTGTTGCTGAACGGCGTTGTTAAAGTGCCCATGCAGTTTGCCATACTCCTGATCGGTGTGCTTGTTTTCGTGTATTACCAGGTGAACCCCTCGCCGGTTTTCTTCAATAAGGCGGTCTCTTCCAAAGTCATTTCGCCGGCAGAAAAAATTGCGCTCGACACCATAGAATACGGGTTTGCCCAAAAGTCGGTAACGCAGGCAGCGCTGGTACGGCAATACCTGGCCAACGAAGCCGACACTTCGGTGGTGCCGGCCATGCGCAGTAACCTGCAGGCGATGAACGCCGACAGGAAGGCTTATAAAGAGCTGCTGAAAAAAGCGGTGCCGTCGGCAGATACGAATGATACGAATTATGTATTCCTTCGTTTTGTGATCGACCACCTGCCGCATGGCCTGGTGGGCTTGCTGATCGCCGTCATTTTTCTTGCTGCCTGGGGCAGCATTGCGGCTGCGCTCAATTCGCTTTCGGGGTCTACCGTGTGCGACCTTCACCAGGTGTACAGCAAGAAAAAATTGACGAACGACCAGGAGTTCCGGCTTTCCCGGTGGTACACGCTGGCCTGGGGATTGTTCTGTATAGTCGTTGCGCAATTTGCCAATAATATGGGAAGCCTGGTGGAAGCGGTAAATGTGCTGGGATCTATTTTCTATGGTGTGTTGCTGGGTATTTTCCTGCTGGCTTTTTTCTTTCCGCACGTAAAAGGGAACGCTGCGTTTTACAGTTCGGTGATTACCCAGGTGGCCATTTTTGTGCTTTTCCGGGCCTCGTCGATCGGATTCCTTTGGTTAAATGTTATAGGGGCATTGGGCCTTGTGCTGCTGGCCCTGCTGCTGCATGTGACGTTTGGGCGCGTGCGGGGTGAGGGTAAATGATGTGCAAGCCTCCGGATGCAGGTTTTGTTGCACGCAATGTTTTTTTCACGCAGAGACCGCAAAGGATCAATGACCGCAAAGCAAGGTAGGAATATAAATTACTGTCGTAAGACACCCAGCTTTATGCGCAGGCTACTTTATGCAAGGAATAATATTTTTTACGCAGGCCGCCAAGAGAATACCCGTCGGGTGCCACCCGACGGGTATTCTCTTGGCGGTCATTGCTCCTTTGCGGTCTCTGCGTGAAAAAAAGCTGTACGCGAAACCAGCACGCCGCCACTAAACAACGCAACCACTCCTGTCTCCACTTATTTCAGCGAGGCGATCAGCTTTTCATTCAACACCACATAGTCGTCGTTCTTTGCCGCTTTCGCGAGCTCGATAGACTTCTTCGCAGTGGTCATCGCGTCCTGCTTTTTACCCAGTTTTGCCTGGCAGCTTGCTTTCTGGTAATAAATCCAGAAAGCAGTGGGATTTTGTTCAAGGGCTTTATCGAACCAGCCCAATGCCTTGTTCAGGTCTTTGCCGTTCTCCAGGTAATACGCTGCAGCCGCGGCATAAGGACGATTGTCTTTCGACATCAGGTCGTCTATCTGCGCACTGATTTTGCTGTCAACATTTGCTGTAATGGGAACTACCACTACCGTGCGATCCCATAAAATATCCATTTCCATGCTGTTCGCTTTGATATTGTCGAATGCAATCATAAACGATTCGATGGCAATGGGCATGGCCTGGGGCTTTACCTGGAAACGCACTTGGTCCATGTCTTGCTTGTAAGCCGCGGGACTGGTCACATCCAGTTGCCGGGAAATGATAATGGTCCACTCGTTTTCGCCGGGTATGCTCAGCAGCCCGTATTTGCCTGCCGGTACCGGTTTGCCGCCTACTACCACGTCTTCACCGAACGTGATGGTGGTGGCTCCGTTCGCGCCGGTACGCCATACCTTGCCGTAGGGCACCAGGTCGCCGAATATCTTCCGGCCTTTTATCGAGGGACGTGAATAATTGACCTCTACTGTGGAAAGCGCAAAGTCCTGTTTAAGCACCGCGGTGGGGCTGGGTGCAGGTGTGCGCAACGGTTGCGCCTGTAAAACGGTTAAAGAGCCGGCTAACAAGCAGGCAAC
>JBDHYM010000207.1:0-5288 GCA_039811405.1 Flavihumibacter sp.
GCAGCGGAAGAGATTGAATAACCAGTAAAAAGTCACTACATGAACTTTTATAAAATAAATAGAAAAAAATGGCTGCTGCCGGCGATCGCGGTGTTGGCATTGGCGGCCGGCTGCACAAAAAAACTGGACCAGCAACCGGGCTCACAGTTGTCAGACAGTAATTTCTGGAAGACCACTTCCGATCTGGCACAGGCATCCAATTACCTGTACACGTTTTTGAATGGTCTGTCTACCGACGACCCCTCCGGGTTTCCGACGCCGCAGCAGGATAACTATTCCGACAAGACATTTGGCGACAGGTCAGTCGGTTTTGGTGACGGATCGAGCGTGGCGCCTGCTACCTGGCCGGAGTGGACGAATTATTACAAAGCCATTCGCGCCGCCAACAACATCATCGAAAAATCCGCACAGGTAACCGGTACCGCCGCCGATATCAGCAGGTATGTCGGTGAAGCCCGCTTTTTCCGCGCCATGTCTTATTTCGAACTGGTGAAACGTTTTGGCGATGTACCTTTTGTCAACAGAACCCTGACCCAGAACGATGAGCTGTTGTACGGGAGCCGCACCGCGCGCCAGACTGTAGTGGACAGCATATACGCCGATCTTGATTTTGCGGCTGCCAATTGTCCGCAGCCCGACGAGCTGGCCGCGGCTCAATACGGCCGTATTACCCGCGCCGCCGCGCTGTCTTACAAATCAAGAGTGGCCTTGTTTGAAGGCACCTGGGATAAGTTCAGGGGTATTTCAAATGCCGGCGCCAACCTGGCTATCGCCAAAGCCGCCGCGTACACGGTTATCACCGAAGGAAGGCATAGCCTGTACACCGCGCAGGGCGCCGACAGCTACTTTTACGAGTTCCAGTACGACGGCGGCGCTGCCGGCAACCCCATACAGGCCGTGGTCGGTGCACAGAAAAATTATACGTACGCCAGCAACAAGGAAAACATACTGGTGCGTCTCTATGGCCAGAACCAGAATAACAATATCGCGTCTCACAGCTTTGGCCGCACGTACCTCGACCAGGCCCATATCGCGCCGACAAGAACCATGATCGACCTGTACCTGTACAAGGACGGCTTACCCATGGGTACATCGGATTTCGATTCGACAGCCACGCAGACCAGCACGCTGACTGAATTGCGGAACCGCGACCCTCGGCTGCAGATGTCGTTGTACAACAGCACTATGATCACTCCTTCTATCGGCGGCCTGATCCCATACGTGCCCGGCACTACGTACCGTTTTCGCAAATACTGGATCGTGAGCGACTGGACGGCGAACGTGAGCTTCATCAATTTCAATATTCTCCGCTACGCGGAAGTGTTGCTGAACTATGCGGAAGCCAGCTATGAGATCGACGGCGTCATCAGCGATGCCGACCTCGACCTGACTGTCAACGCGCTCAGGAACCGCGCCACCGGCAACGATGTTTCGAAACTGCCGCTGCTCACCAATGCATTTGTTACTGCCAACGGGCTCGATATGCGTACCGAGCTTCGCCGGGAAAGAAGCGTGGAGCTGGCATTCGAAGGCCATGCCTATTGGGACCTGCTGCGTTGGAAAACGGCTGAAGCAGTGCTGCCCAAAGCGGCCCTGGGACGTAAATACTTCGCTGCGGAGAACCCAGGCGGCGTAACGCCCAACCTGCTCGACGGATACGTATTGCTCGAAGCAGCCGGCTTCAGGACCTTCAACGCCGGCAGGGATTATCTTTGGGCCCTGCCTACCCGCGAACTGGCACTGAATCCGGACCTTGAACAAAACCCCAATTGGTAATTTTATACAACGGCATGCATCAACGCAAACGGTCATACGTCCTGTCTGTAGCCTGGATATGGATCAGTTTGCTGATGGTGCATGCCGGCAAAGGGCAGCCGGCAGTGAGGAATTACCTGTCGGCTGCCCTTTCTTCTTCGGGTTATTCGGTCGGGCAGCCTGCCCTCTCTGACTGGAAAAAAGCAAAGAAGCAACAGTACCTGCACAGCATACAGCAGTTGCCCGACAGCCTCCGGTCGGCCTTGCTGCAGGAAGCAGACCAGGCCCTTTTATTCAACTGGCCGGCACTGCCGGCTACCAGCTTTCTTGAATTCAAAGAGAGCGGCGCGCGCACCGGTTTCGAACGCAAACAGGACGAACGCAGAAAACATCTCTGCAACCTGGTGGTGGGTCAACTGATTGCGGGTGGAAGCAAATACCTGCCTTCGCTGGTGAATGGCCTTTGGGCCACCCTGGAAGAATCGACCTGGGAAATACCTGCCATCGTGGTATTGCAGAAAGCAGGCGCGGGATTACCCGATCCGGCTGAAGAGGTGATCGGCCTGGTAAATGCGGAAACCGCCGTACAGATGGGTGCGATCCTTTTCCTGCTGCGGGATGAGCTCGACGCGGTATCACCCATGCTTGCCAAACGAATTAATTCGGCACTGAATGAAAGAATATTCAGACCATACCTTTCGCGCAACGACTTCTGGTGGATGGGTTTTAGCGGGCAGCCGGTAAACAACTGGAATGTGTGGATCAACCAGAATATTTTCCAGGCTGCATTATTGTCTGATCTCTCTGCCGATTCAATCAACCGGGTGATGGAAAAGGTTTTCCGGAGCACGGATTTTTTCGTCAACCAGTACCCGGACGACGGCGGTTGCGACGAAGGGCCTGCCTACTGGAGCCTTGCCGGTGGAAAGCTGATCAGGCTGCTGACCCTGGCGAGTGAAGTATCGGGCGATCGTTTGCGCTGGCCCGGCAATGAATTGCTGCATCGTATGGGGCGTTATATATTGGAGGTGCACATCGACGGAAGCTATTTCGTGAATTTTGCCGATGCCACGTCCCGTTCGTTCCCCAATCCTGAAGCCGTGTACCGTTATGGCGTGGCATTCGATGATGCCGGCCTGCGACTGTTCGCCGCCAGCCTTCTCCGGCAGTCGCCCCGGTTCTCCGCCGAAAAAAGCATTACCGATTTTATTGAAATGGCAACGGTATACAAGGAGCTGCGGTCGATTTCGGGCGATGCCCCGGCATCGCCGTATCATTTCTTTACCGATTTGGGTGTTTATACCATGCGCAGCGGCGACAACCGCTTGTACACGGCAGTCAAGGCCGGCAACAATGGCGAAAGCCACAACCACAACGACGTAGGTAATTTCATCGTGTACAGCAATGGCAGGCCCGTGATCGTAGATGCGGGTGTGGGCGTATATACCGCCCAGACCTTCAGTGATCGCCGGTATGAGTTGTGGAATATGCAGTCGCAATGGCATAATTGCCCTACGATCAACGGCGTAATGCAGCGCGACGGAAAGAATTTCAAAGCCGATGCCGTATCGGCGGCGGCCACCGGAAAAGCCGTTACCATCAGCATGGATATTGCCGGCGCTTATCCCTCTTCCGCCGCGGTGGCGAGGTGGCAGCGAACCTTTCGTTTCGATCGTACGAAGGCAAAGCTGGTGCTGACCGACCGGTTTCGGCTGGCTACCCGTAAAGATGCCACCAGCCTGCATTTCATGAGCTGCGCAAAGCCCGTGAAGACCGGTGAAGGCTGGATGCTATTTACCGGCGCCGATGGTGAGCCGGCGCTGCGACTTCACTATGATGCCAAAAAAATGTCGGTGAAAGTGGAGGAGAAGCTTATGGACGACGACAGGCTGAAGGCCTCCTGGGGTGACCGGCTGTACCGGCTCACGCTGACTGTAACAGACGCTTCGCTGCAGCAATACAACCAGGTAGAATTCTACTTACCTTAACGAAAATTTCAGGGTATGCGCATGCTTCGTTTAATCATTACCGTTATATTCTTCCCTGCCTGCCTGCAGGCGCAGGTGAAGATAGAATTGACAAACTCCCTACCGGTTCCCCGGCATGAAGAAGTGATAGAAATACCCTGGGCCGATGTGCTGCAGGCCTGGCCGCGTATCGACACCGCTGCTTTTGTGGTTACAGAAACGGGTACCGGCCGGCAGGCTCCGCTCCAGTTGCTGCAAGGGAACAACGGCCAGGTGCAGGCACTGCTGCTGCAGGTATCGGTACCGGCCTCGGCAACAAAATCGCTGCTTTTGGCGCCGGGCAAAAGAACACCCGTTACCCCTAAAACCTATTGCCGGTATGTGCCTGAGCGTAAAGACGACTTTGCGTGGGAGAACGACAAGATCGCTTTCCGGGCCTATGGAACCGCGCTGGAAGCGTCGCCGGCAGAAAACGCCTACGGGCTCGACGTATGGGTGAAAAGAACGCCGAAGCTGGTGATCGACCAGCGGTACAAACTGGGTGATTACCACAAAGACCATGGCGATGGCGTCGATTATTATCACGTCGGTTATACCCTGGGCGCGGGCCAGTTGATGCCTTTTGTCAATGACTCCATCTGGTACTCGGCCAATTACCGCCGGTGGAAGATCCTGGCCAACGGCCCGCTCAGGTCGGTTTTTCAACTTGAATATGATCCGTGGACGGTGGACGGTAAATCGGTATCGGCGGTTCGCACTGTTACCATCGACGCAGGCGCGCAGATGCACCGCGTGGATGTACAATTCAGCGCGGCGTCGGTCAGCAGCCTGCCGGTGGTAGCCGGTATCATCAAACGCGATGAGCCCGGCGTGGTATTGTTCGATGAGCAGCAGCAAATCATGGCGTACTGGGAGCCGGCCGACCCCGCATTCGGCGTTACCGGTGTGGCCGTTTACCTTCCTTCAGGCACAAAAAAGATGATGACCCGCGGTCAGCAATTGCTGGCGCTGGCGGAGGCACCCGTGGCACAACCCTTTACCTATTACCGTGGCGCCGCCTGGAACAAGGCAGGTGAAATTGTATCGGCTGCGCAATGGTTCCAGTACCTGCACGCCTACCGGGAGAAAACAGAACATCCCATGCGTATAAAACTGACCCGTACAAAATAAACCAGATGACAGATACGAAACGTCGAACATTGCTGAAAGCAGCCTTGCTGGGCAGTGCGGTTGGTCCTTTGCCGGCAGGTCTTGCCGCAGCCGGAACAGGCAGGAAAAAGAAAGAAGCGGTGGTGATCTCCACCTGGAACTACGGTCGCAAGGCAAATGCCGTTGCGTGGCCGGTGCTGGAAAAGGGCGGACAGGCCGTTGACGCGGTGGAAGCGGGCGTTCGCGTAGCGGAGGCCGATCCCCAGGCACGCACGGTAGGGTATGGTGGATTGCCCGACCGCGATGGCCATGTAACCCTCGATGCCTGCGTTATGGACAGTCATTTCAACTGCGGTGCCGTATTGTGCCTGGAGCATATCATGCACCCGGTATCGGTGGCCAGGATGGTGATGGAAA
>JBDHYM010000208.1:0-5245 GCA_039811405.1 Flavihumibacter sp.
AAAATACTGGAAGAGATCATGGTGCTGGTGCTGCGCCAGCAAAACGAATTCAACCATATCTGGGAAACTGTTCGCCGGGAAATGGAAAAGGAAAAAATATTCCTGCTAACCGAAAAACGACTCAGCAAAGAGCAGAAAACCTTCGTAAAGCAGTATTTCGAAGATGTGCTGCGCGTGAACATCGTGCCGCTGATGATCGAACAACTGCCCCACCTGCCCTACCTGCGCGACAAATCGATCTACCTCGGCGTGGTCATGAGCCGTCGCACCAACCGCTTCGAACAAAAATACGCCCTGGTGGAAGTGCCCTCGAAAATGCTCGGCCGCTTTGTACAGTTACCCGGCCCGGAAGGCGAAAAACACATCATCCTGCTGGAAGACATCATCCGCTTCAACCTGCCGGCGCTGTTCTCTTTCTTCCAATACGAAAGATTCGAATCATGGGTGTTTAAGGTGACCAAAGATGCCGAGCTCGACCTCGACAACGACGTATCGACCACCCTCATCCAGAAAATTGAAAAAGGGGTGAAAAACCGGCGCAAGGGTAAAACCGTGCGTTTTGTCTATGACAAGGAAATGGATGCGGGACTGCTGGAATTCCTGATGCGGCGGCTGAACCTGACGCGGAAGGACAACCTGATACCTGGCGGACGCATTCATAATTTTCGCCATTTCATGGACTTCCCCGATGTATGGCCCAAAAGATCGCAGCGCAAAAAACCATTCATCCATCCCCTGCTGGCCGCCAACGCACGCGTTACAGATACGATACTGGAGCAGGATATCATGCTGCACTTTCCCTATCACTCGTTTGCCCCGCTGATCGAGCTGCTGCGCGAATCGGCAATGGACCCCGACGTGGTATCGATCAAGATCACCGCCTATCGCCTCGCCGCCAACAGCCGCATCGTAAACGCCCTGATCGCCGCCGCCAGGAACGGCAAGCAGGTAACCGTTATGCTCGAGCTGCGCGCCCGCTTCGAAGAAGAAGTCAACCTTGAATGGAAAGAACGAATGGAAGAAGAAGGCGTGAAAGTATTGATCGGCATCCCTAACATGAAAGTACATGCGAAGGTTTGCATTATACGCAAGCGCGCCAACAACCGCACCATTCAATACGGCTTCGTAAGCACCGGCAATTTCAACGGTAGCACCGCCCGCTTTTACAGCGATCATTGCCTGCTGACGGCGCACCGGGGCATCATGGCCGACATCAACCGCATCTTCCTGTACCTGGAGAAATACAAAACCCAGCCCGATATACTGAAGGGCTGCAAGTCGCTCGTACCCTGCCCCGGCCAGTTGCGCACCGAGCTGATCAAGCTGATCAACCACGAGATCCGCGCGGCAAAGAAGAAAAAGCAGTCGGGTATTCTGCTGAAGATGAACTCGCTGTCTGACGAAATACTGATCGACAAATTAAACGAAGCGGCGCGTGCCGGCGTACCCATCAAACTGATCGTACGCGGCATTTTTTGCATGTATTCCGAAAGCAAAAAATTTAAACACCCGATAAAGGCCATCAGCATCGTAGATGAGTACCTGGAGCATGCGCGGGTGTTCTATTTCCACAACAGCGGCAAAGAGAAAGTTTTTATATCTTCGGCCGACTGGATGGTTCGCAACCTCGATCATCGCATTGAAGTGGCCTGCCCGGTGTACAACCAGGACCTGCGGAAAGTGCTGAAGAACCTGCTTAAGATACAGCTTAGCGACAACGTGAAGGCAAGGGTGCTTAACAATGTGCTGTCGAATGAATATGTGAAAGCCGAAGGCCGGAAAATAAGGTCGCAGGTGGAACAATACAATTATCTCCAGTCGAAAAGAAAAGCGGTGCCTGCCGAAGGCAAGGCCGGAAATACGGAAGAGCCAATGATTAAACCGGAAGAAACAACTTGAAACTAGCTGCGATCGACATAGGAAGCAATGCCGCCCGGCTGCTGATCAGTGAAGCCGTCACCGATGCACAGGGCATCACCCGCTTCAACAAGCTCAACCTGGTACGGGTGCCGCTTCGCCTCGGCTTCGATGTATTCGACACCCAGACCATCTCGCCCGAAAAAACCGAACACATCCTCAAGACCATCAAAGCCTACCGCGCGCTGATCGACGTGTATGGTGTGCAGCACTATATCGCCTGCGCCACTTCGGCCATGCGCGATGCAAAAAACAGCGCCGATATCATCGGCCGCATCAAAGCCGAAACCGGTATCGAGATCAAGGTGATCAGCGGCGACGAAGAAGCCTCTTTCATTTACGAGAACCATATTGCCGAAAACCTCAATACCGACCATTCTTACCTGTATATCGATGTGGGCGGCGGCAGCACCGAGCTTACTTTTTTCAGCGACAACCGGCTGGTGTTCAAGGAATCGTTCAATATCGGCACCATCCGGCTGCTCAAGCAGCAGGTGGACGATGCGCGGTGGGACGATATGAAGAACCAGATCCGCAGCCGTACCAGGGGGTTCAAAGAAATAATATGCATCGGATCGGGCGGCAATATCAACAAGGTGTTTTCGATGTCGAAGAAAAAAGACGGCAAGCCGCTTTCGCTCGACCTGCTGAAAGATTATTACAAAGAGCTGAGCAGTTTTAACGTGGAAGAACGGATGCGTGTGTACAATATGCGCGAAGACCGGGCCGACGTGATTGTGCCCGCTCTGCTGATATTCATCAATGTGATGCGCTGGGCCGACGCCCACGAAATATATGTGCCGAAAATCGGGCTGGCCGATGGCCTGATTCAAATTCTATGGCGGCAACTGGGCCGCCCCACCCAATAAACAAATCATTATGCCCGACGTTAAACGCGTTACCACCAATACCCTGCAGCAAATGAAAAAAGCGGGAGAAAAGATTTCGATGCTCACCGCTTATGATTTTTCTTTTGCAGGCATTTTCGATGCCGCCGGCATCGACGTGATCCTGGTGGGTGACTCGGCCAGCAATGTAATGGCCGGCCATGAAACCACCGTACCCATCACCCTCGACCAGATGATCTACCACGGGCAGTCGGTGGTGCGTGGTATTAAGCGGGCGCTGGTAGTGATCGACCTTCCTTTCGGGTCGTACCAGTCGAACTCCGACATCGCCCTGGCATCGGCCATCCGGATCATGAAAGAAACCGGGGGCCATTCCATCAAGCTCGAAGGCGGCGAAGAAGTGGTGGACAGCATCCGCAAAATAGTGAAGGCCGGCATACCTGTTATGGGACACCTGGGGCTCACGCCGCAGTCGATCTATAAATTCGGCACCTACTCCGTGCGCGCCAGGGAAGAAACGGAAGCGGCGCAACTGGAAAAAGACGCGCTGCTGCTGCAGGAAGCCGGCTGTTTCGCGCTGGTGCTCGAGAAGATCCCGGCCAGCCTGGCCAAAACCGTCAGCGAACGGCTGTCGATTCCCACCATCGGTATCGGGGCGGGCCATCACTGCGACGGCCAGGTGCTGGTGATGCATGATATGCTGGGCATCAATAACGAATTCAATCCCCGGTTCTTGCGAAAATACGCCCACCTGCACGAAAACATTACCACGGCCGTGCAGCAATACATCAGCGATGTGCGGTCGCAAAACTTCCCGAACGACCAGGAGCAATATTGAGCCTTATTACTGTAACTTTGCCGGCTAAATTGTCTCCATGCAATTCTTACAGCAATTGGGCCTGCAGGCCAGCAACCAGGGAAGCGCTACCGGTTCCCAATGGATAGATAGTACCGGAGTTGACATCTCGTCTTATAGTCCCGTTGACGCCACGTTGATCGGATCGGTAAAAGCCACCGATGCCGCCGCGTATGAAACCATCGTGAAAACCGCGCAGGCGGCCTTTCTTGAATGGCGGGCCTGGCCCGCACCCCGGCGGGGAGAGATCGTGCGGCAGATCGGTGACGAATTGCGTGCAGCTAAAGAGCCCCTGGGTCGCCTGGTGTCGTATGAAATGGGCAAGAGCCTGCAGGAAGGATTGGGTGAAGTGCAGGAGATGATCGATATCTGCGACCTCGCCGTGGGGCTCAGCCGCCAGTTGCATGGCCTTACCATGCACAGTGAAAGGCCCGGGCACCGCATGTATGAGCAATACCATCCGCTGGGCATTGTCGGCATTATCTCGGCTTTCAATTTCCCCGTGGCCGTATGGAGCTGGAACGCCGCGCTGGCCTGGGTTTGCGGCGACGTATGCATCTGGAAACCCTCTGAAAAAACACCGCTTTGCGGCATCGCCTGCCAGCACATCGTATCGAAGGTTTTTGCCCGTAACAGTGTTCCCGAAGGCGTTTCCTGCCTTGTAAACGGCCTGGCCGACGTGGGCGCCTGGCTGAGCAATGATACCCGCATTCCGCTGGTATCGGCTACCGGCAGTACCCGCATGGGCAAGGCCGTCGGCGCTGCCGTGAGCGCGCGCCTGGGCCGCAGCATCCTGGAGCTGGGCGGCAACAATGCCATTATCATTACCGAGAACGCCGATCTCGATATGTCGCTGATCGGCGCTGTATTCGGCGCCGTGGGTACCGCGGGACAACGATGCACTACTACCCGCCGGCTCATCATACAGGCCTCGGTGTACGATGCGTTCAAGGAAAAGCTCAAAAAAGCCTATGCCCAGTTGCGCATCGGCAATCCGCTGCTGACCGAGAACCATGTAGGTCCGCTGATCGACAAAGCAGCCGTGGACCAGTACCTTACTGCCATCGCCCGTTGCCGCGAAGAAGGCGGTCGGTTTTTAGTGGAAGGCGGTGTGCTTGAAGGCAAGGGATATGAAAGCGGTTGTTATGTAAAGCCCTGCATCGCCGAAGCGTCCAATGATTTCGCCATCGTACAGCACGAAACCTTTGCACCCATACTTTACCTGATCAAATACGATACCCTCGAAGAAGCCATTGCTTACCAGAATGGCGTGCCGCAGGGATTGTCGAGCGCTATTATGACCCAGAACCTGCGCGAGGCCGAAGCCTTTTTGTCGGCCGCGGGCAGCGACTGCGGCATTGCCAATGTCAATATCGGCACCAGCGGTGCGGAGATCGGGGGCGCCTTCGGCGGAGAAAAAGAAACCGGCGGCGGCCGTGAAAGCGGCAGCGATGCCTGGAAAGCCTATATGCGCCGGCAAACCAATACCATCAACTATTCTACCAAGTTACCCCTGGCGCAGGGCATCAAATTTGATATCTAATCATAAAATTGTCAAAACGGTAAACTATTTTTCCTGTTTTGGCGTCTATGTAAGCATCTAAATCGACCGAATGAAGCATTT
>JBDHYM010000209.1:0-5236 GCA_039811405.1 Flavihumibacter sp.
CGCGGGTTGCTGAATACAACACCATAGCCCTTGCCGGCGAAATACTGGAACTCGTGCCACATGCTGGCTTCACCGGGCCCCCACATGGCCGACGGGCCACCGTGGATTTCCAGTATTACCGGGTATTTCCGGCCGGCGGCAAAGCCGGCGGGTTTCATGATCCAGTATTCGACCGTAAGGCCTTTTTCATTTTTGAAGCTGTGCTTTTCGGGTATGCTGAGCGTTCGCTGTGCCAGCCAGCCGTTATTGAATCCCGTCAGCTTTTTTTCGTTCTTTGCATTAAGGTCGGCGGTGTACAGCTCGGAAGGATTTTGTACCGTCACTTTGCTGTACAGCAGCTTGTTGCCGGCCAGCGACAAAGCGCCGGCGCCCTCGTCGACAGAAGTCAGCGTCTGGAGTTTTTTTGATTTTATATCGAAGCGGAAAATAACCACGCCGCCATTGCTTTGCGCAAGCCCGTACACTGCCTCCTCCCCTTTAAACCGGATATTGGATTTGCTGCGGTCGAGAACGATGGGAATGAAATCTGCTTCTGTTCCGCCGGCGGGTACAATGGCCAGTTGCGGCACGTTTACAAATCCCTGCGGGCCATGCGATACTGCCAGCCATTTTCCACCGGGAGAAACGGCCGCCACCGTATAGTTGTACTCTTTCTTAACAAGGAAGGGCCGGGGCGCTGCGCCGGTGGTATCGAGCAGGTAAATACCGGCGCCGAGGCTCCGGTCAGGATGGATCTGCTGGTCGGCGCGCGCTGATACCAGCAGCGTGGCATTGCCGGTAAATTGCGGGGAATTATACGTGTTGAAACCGGTGGTAAGCTGCCTGGGTGTGGCGCCGGGTAGGGCTTTCACGAGAAACACATGCTCCACATACATATCACCGTTAGTAGTGGATTCTTCCTGCAGGTTGAGCCGGTTTACCAGTTTGGCTTTCTTGTCTTTTTCGTTCAGTTGCAGCCAGGCCCGGGCTTCGGCGAGCGTACCGTCGGGATTGGGACTGGCCTTGCTGTTTTGCAGGAAGTTGTTGTCGAGGCCGGGCCGCTCGGCAGGCCATGCGGGCAGTGCACCGGTTTTGTTGTACACTGAATCGTTGGCGTATTCTCTCCAGGGGAAAGACATGGTAAAGGCGATGTACCGGGAATCGGGACTCCATTGCGGGTTAATGGCGCCATACCTGCCATTGGTGAGCTGCTGTGCTTCGCCGCCGTCGAGCGGAAGCAGGAATATCTGCGCCTTACCGTCTACGGCGCGTACAAAAGCAATGGTTTTGCCGTCGGGTGATAAGCTCATCTGGCCGGAAGATTCTTTCGCCGAAGTAAGCGCCCGCGGTTGCGGGCTGCCATCGGTATTAACGGTGTATAACTGCGTTTTATACTGGTATTCCCATTTCTTATCGGGTTCGGGATCGATGCTGGTAAGCGTGAAATACGCTTTGCTGCCGTCGGGTGAAATGCCGGTAGCGCCAACAGTTTTGATGTTCAGCATATCAGATAGCTGAACCGGTTTCTGGGCCGACAACTTTACAAAAACGACCAGCAACAGCAGGGTGGCGATTGATCTCATGGCAGTGTAGAATGATTTGCCGGTAATTTAAAATCGAAAATGTTCGCTTGTCCATATTGGCCCGATTTTATCAGCATTTACCCGTCGGGTGCCACCCGACGGGTAAATGCTGCTCATTCGATGACCAGCAGCCATCCTTTACCCGCCGGCACGGGTATGGGGTCGTTGGGTTTGAACACCGTCGCCTCCTGAAACCCCCTGATGGCGGGGGCCGTGATGCGGGCGCGGGCGGGATCGATACCGAGCGCAGCCCAGTTGATGGCAAGGGTTACCGATTTGTTTTCGGGCGCCCAGCTTGCTATCGACACCATTGCCTTTCCTGTTTTCTGGTACACCGTTGCCAGCACATTGGCATCGGATGTTTTCACCGGGCAATTCGGGCTCCAGTAACCGATCATGCTGGTACCCTGCATGCCGAAATCGTCCCAGCATTTCCAGATATTACGCGGATCGGCGTGCTCATCCCAGGGAAAACGGTTGGTCATGCCGTACACCATTCCCCGCCAGGGGTTACCGCCGGCTTCGAGCATCTCGCCCATGAGGCCGAAAGGAATACCGCTTACTTCAGTGAGAAAAAAGTCGGGGCTGTTGGCCTGGTAATCGAAGTACTCGCCGAACCATAACCTGTTGAGGTAAGGGAAATGCTCCATGTACAGGTTGGCGCTGTTGTTGAAGCCGTCGTTCTTATTGTACTGGTTGGCGGAATGCAGGTCGATGATACCGGGATGGTTATTGGCCGTCAGCGCGCGTTTAATACGTTTCATGGTAACGCGGTCGAAAGCCACGTCGTCGAGGTAAATGCCGTCGATACCCACGTTTTTCACCAGCCAGTCCATTCCTTCCACGTAATAGTTATGCCAGCGGCTCATGCCGCTGTTAACGATGGCGGCGTCTTTGATGGCGGGCACGAACCAGGCGGCAATATAGTCTTCGCGGATATGCTCCTGCAGCCAGCTAAACCCGCCGCCGGGACCGGAAGAATAAATCTCATGCCCGAGGCTGCGCAGCGGAAAGGTCTCATACGCCCGGTTCGACACTTCCCGCACGGTATTGTAGATCTTCACTTTCAGGTTTTTGCGATGTGCCGAGTCGATATATCGCTTCATGGCCGGGAATTCGATAAAGGGATAATTGATCCAGGGATTGATGGCAGTGGCATGGTGGATATTGACCACGGTGGCGCCGGCAGCCACGATGGTATCGATGGGACTGTACCGGTGATAGAAACGGTTTGCCCACTGGAAATCGGTATTGATGGTGTGGAAGGGCGTGATGAGCAGCGTAAAGTTATACCAGAGGGTATCGCCTTTTTTCAGGGTACGCGCGCCGCTGGCACAGCGCACCAGCACGGTATCGCCCACGCCGGTTATATCGATCGATCCTTTGTTGTTGTTGCCCCAGGAGGTGGGCAGGCGCAGCGGTTTCTGCAGGTAGAAATTCGTGTTCAGCGGACGGGAATATTGCTCATCGCGCAGGGAGAACTGGAGGCCGGCGTTGACGTTTCCGATCCACGCGCCATCCTGGTTTTTGGTGGTCACCTCCCATTGCCAGTGAAACGCATCGGGACGGTAACCGCCTTTTTGTCCCAGCCCCATCAGGTAGGTGGCTGCCGTTTTGTGCAGGGGCATAAGCAGGCTTATGTCATCGACCGCCATATCGTTGAGGGCTGTCAGCGCTACCCGGTAGTCGATAAAGCCATCGAACTCGAGGCTGCCATGCACGGTCATCGAGAGGTCTTTGCTGCCGCTGACCGCTTTCCACTGAATGGTGCCGGTGCTCTCCTTTTCATAAGTCAGCTCTCCGCCCGACAGCGGCTGTTCAGCACCGTTGGCACGCACCACGAACTGCAACGGCGAAGCCAGCACGGGATTCGGCTGCCGGCTCATGCCAGTCATTTCGGGGCTGAACCAGGTTTGTATCTTTTCCGGCAGCCCCCCGGGGGTAAGGCTTATATCACGACCCAGCAGTTGTATTCGGTTACCCGTGTGCGTTAGTGGCGTATAAGGAGGAATAACAGTGTTCTCCTGGTAAAGGGTTGAGTTCAGCCAGTGGAGCCGGGTTTGTTTCCAGGGCGCCGAAATACCGCGATCGGCCAGCGGCGTTCCTTTCACGACGATCGACAGCGGCACAGAAGCATCGGCACCACTATTGATTTTCACAACGACCCTGCCGCGATAGATGCCCGGCGCCTGCGATACCGGGATATCGGCCAGGCACCAGAGAGCCTGCACTTTACCCGTAGCTACCTCCACTGTTTTAACGAAAGGAATGCCACGGTAATCAACGCCGCCGGTATTGATGCACGAAAAAGCGCCGGCAGGTATCGATTGTCCATTGCCGTTAGTAAGATCTGTGAATTGCAGCGCGGTAACGGCAACCGGCTGCAGGGCATAGAGCCCGAGCTGGAAGCTGTAGTGCTCGCCGGGAGCGGCTTCGCCCTTGAAAGCAGGGCTCGTTTGTGCGGCCCATTTAGCGGGAATATGATCCGTCATCCTGATCGGGTTAACCCGGTCTTCGCTGAAGAGCAGAAAATCTTTTCTGGGCGATTTTGTAACCAGTGACTGTACTTCCTGGTCACCGGCGATGACTTCCATCGGGTAAAAGCTGTTGAAAGCATCTATCGATTCAAAAGCCACGGGTTTTGCCGCGGGCGCTGGCGAAGAGGGAATGGACTTCAGCCAGGCGGCATCGGCGTTATCAACCGGCGACAGGTAAACGCCGCGCGGGTAGTTCGACCGTCCTTCGTTTTTATAAGGCAGGTAATAGATATAGTATGTGCCTTTGCCCGACACGGGTTCGAAAACGATATCGCCTTCGAGCGCGCTCATGGTGCGCACCGTGAAATTACGGATGGTATGGTTTGTTTTTGCATCTACGACAATGATCTTTTTGGCCGCGGGATTGGCATCGGGCCGGCGCCAGGGCAGGATCACGCGCGTATAACGGGCGGGGCTGCCGCTGTATTCCACCACCGCACGGTGGTTGCCAAGAGAGTCGGCGGCCCAGGCATTTTTACCATCGCGCCAGGCAGGCTGTTGCGCATGGAGGGGAGCGGAAAAGAAAAGAGCGGCAAAGAGAGGAGCAAAGACTTTCATACCTAAATCTAAAAAACCCGGCGCAGAGCTGGTAAAAGAAATCTCCGGCAATCGTTTGCACCTCGTATTTGCCCGGGTTGGTTTATCTTCAAAGACGTCAACCAGCACTGCTATGCAACAATTAACAGAAGTATCTGCCGGCAAACGGCTTTTGTCGCTCGATGTAATGCGGGGACTGATCATGATCTTCCTCGCCGGAGAAGAGGCGGAAGTGTATTATGCCCTGGAGAACCTTACCCGCGAGGGTAGCTGGTCGCACGGGCTGGTGCAGCAGCTTTTCCACCATCCCTGGAACGGGCTGCGGGTATGGGACCTGATACAGCCGGCCTTTATGACCATGGCCGGGTCGGCGCTTTATATCAGCACCGTACAAAAGGCAAACAAGGGAATCGGTTGGGCGGAGAACTTCCGGCATGTGCTGGTGCGCTGTATCAAATTGTTTTTTCTGGGTATCGTTATCCACTGTATGTACCGGAACCGGCTGACCTGGGAGTTGTGGAATGTGCTGACCCAATTGTCGGTTACCACTATCATCGCCTACCTGATCATACGCAAGGGCTATGTTTACCAGATAGTGGT
>JBDHYM010000210.1:0-5154 GCA_039811405.1 Flavihumibacter sp.
GTAAAGGGCGCCATTTCCGCCAGCAGGTCAACCGCATAGCCGGTATTCCTTCTTTCCACGCTGGCTTTGGGAAACTGCCGGCGTATCTCTTCCTGCGTATCGGCATTGCTGAGCAGGTGCCGAACCGTATGGTACACTTTTGCCTCGAGCGAATCACCTTCGCATTTGGCGTGGAAACTGTCTATATCCAGGACGCCGAAAGTGGCTTCGCTGCCGTCGCTGAGGATGGCTTTCACTTCCAGCAGGTGTTCGCGTGTGCTGCGGTACACCACCGAGTTGGAGCCACAGGAGTTATTGCCGACCATACCGCCGATCATGGCCCGGTTGGCGGTGGAGGTTTCCGGTCCGAACAGCAGCCCATGGGGCTTAAGCAACATGTTAAGTTCGTCGCGTACTACGCCCGGCTGCACCCGTACCCATTTTTCGGCCACATTCAGCTCCAGTACCTGGTTGAAGTAGTGGGATATGTCGACCACGATACCCGCCCCCACCACCTGGCCGGCCAGGGAGGTGCCGGCGGTACGGGGAATCAACGAGGTCTTTTCGGTGCGGGCGAATTCGATCAATATTTTCAGGTCGGCCGCCGATTTCGGGATGGCGACGGCCAGGGGCCATTCTCTATAAGCGGAAGCATCGGTGGCATAAAGGATGCGCATTTTGTCGTCGAAGAACAATTCACCCTCCAGCCGGCCTGCGAGTGCCTGCAGTTTGCTTGTCATAAGGCGACAAAATTAGTCGGTTTTCGACAACGCGGATCAGCCGGAAAGAAGGCCACGCTACAAAAGGGGAAAAACGCCGCCTTCATTTTAACCACAATTCTTCCTGATTTTACCGCAGCACATTTAAAAAACGGGAAAAAAACCCGGCACTTACCGTATTAATACGGTCTAAAAATTTAGACACACCGGCTAGCTTCGTATATATAATGACGGGGATGCTTGTTCAGTACCATAATCATTGAGCCTTTTATTTCCTGATAAAACCCTTTGCAAAAAGGGTTTTTTTCATGCCTGCCGGCGGTCGCGGGGTTTATCATACAAGGATTGGAAAAATTTCCCCAACTTGCCGGCATGAGCAACAAGCACAAGATCAGCCTGGCCGAAGCCAAAGCGATGACCAGGAAGTACCGCACCGAATTACCCCATATTCTCGCCGGCAAATACGCCGGCACCAATGCCTTGTTACACCATGCCACGATCGACCGCAGCGCCATAGAAGAGATCCTGCGGCAGCCGGGATGCATATCCCTGCGAATCCACCTGGGCATGAACACCCGGGGAGAAGTAACCCCCATTTTTGTAGGCGTAGACGCAGACGGCGTTGAAATGCTGGCCAATGAAATACTGATGGATGACACGAGGAGATGCCCACCAAACTGTGAGCCGATAAGCACCTTGCAGGATGATTAAGGAATGTCTTCTCTGATAGTCGATATTTCCGTTTATTCAGCAATTCTTCCATTTATCGTTCTGCTCGTCAAATGGAAAAAGATACCGCGTACCTGCCTTCCCCTGTGTATTTACATCATCTTGTCGCTGTTCAACGAGTTATGGGCCGACGTCGTTATCAGGCTCGGGCATTATCCTTTAAGCAGGCCTATAAGTAATGTGTATGTATTGGCGGAACCGGTATTGCTGATCTGGCAATTCAGGAACTGGAAGTTATTTGTCGGCAGGACCCGCTTGTACAGGGCCATCCTGGTAACTATTGCGCTGGCCTGGATGGTGCTGGTGGTTTTTGGCACCGGTATTCATTCGGTTACCTCCTGGTACCGGATCGTATCTTGCTTTATCATGACACTGGTAGCGTTATCGAACCTGCATTTTATTTTTGTGCAGAACCGTTCGGATTTCCTGAAAAGCGCCAATTTTATCGTCACGGCCGCCTGTATCTTTTTCTTCTCTTACCGGCTCGTTCACGAAATATTTTACATGTACGGCCTGGACAAAGACCTCGATTTTCTTAGAGATGTATATGTAATTGCATGTCTTAATAATATAATCTACACCCTTTTACTAGCTTACGCCTTATTATGGACGGACCGCAAACAACCTTATTTACTGCGATACTGATCTCTGCCATTGCGCTGACCGTCTTTCTTATTTATTTTTTCGTTATTCTCCTGCGCCAGCAACGCATCAACCGGCGGCTGTTCCGGGAGAAGCTGCATGCGGAGATCGAAACCCTCGAAAAAGAACGCCGGCGCATGGCGGCCGACCTGCACGATGACCTGGGTCCCAGCCTGCTCGCCATTAAATTCCAGACCAGCAGCCTGGAGCTGGCAGATCCGGTTGACCAGGAAGCGCTGGCGCTGGCCCATACCCGGATAGATCAATTGCTGGAAAAGATCAGGGAAATCTCCAACGACCTGCTGCCTTCGGCGCTCGGCCGCAAAGGGCTTGCCGCCGCCTTTGAAGAGTTTACCCGGGCCGTTTCGCAAAACGCGCACACCGCCATTCACCTGTCCATCGGCTGCCAGCCGGCCCTGCCTCCTGAAAAAAGCGTTCACCTGTTCAGGGTATTGCAGGAAATCGTGCACAATGCCATCCGGCATGCCAATGCCGCCCACCTCTATATTGACTGGACCGAAAACAACGGCCTGCTTTCGATCACCTGTACCGACAACGGGAAGGGGTTCGATGCAGACGAGGTAAGCGGGCGAAGCCGCGGGCTGGGACTTAATAATATTGTCAGCCGAACTGAAATTCTTGGAGGTAAACTATATCTTGACAGTACTCCGGGTAAGGGTACCCGTTATAGTATAGATATACCGCTGTAAATCCAAACCAGCATCCATCATGGCGATAAGACTATTGCTCGCAGACGATCATGAATTACTCAGACTGGGCTTCCAGACAATGTTGCGTAAAATCCCCGATCTTGAAGTAGTGGGCGAGGCCGAAGACGGCGAAGAATTGCTGGAGAAAGCATTGCTGCTGGAACCCGACGTCGTTATTACCGACATCAATATGCCGCGCATGGACGGCGTTGCCGCCACCCGGCAAATCACCGTACTGCGGCCGAAAATACCCATAATAGCGCTGACCATGTTCGATGAAGACAGCCTGCTGATCGATATGCTGGAAGCGGGGGCGCGGGGTTATATCATCAAAAACACCGGAAAGGAAGAAGTACTGCTGGCCATTCAAACCGTGCTGGACGGGAAGCCTTACTACTGCAATAAAACCAGCGCCCGGCTGGCAGCCCTCATCGCGAACAGCCAGTTTAACCCGTACAAGAAAAAAGAAACGCCGCTTTTCACAGAAAGAGAGGTAGAAATAATAGCCTTGTTGTGCAACGAATGCTCCAATAAAGATATCAGTGAAAAAACGGGGCTGAGCCAGCGAACAGTTGAAAGCTACCGCGAACGGTTATTTACCAAAATGCAGGTACGCAACCTGGCGGGTCTGGTGGTATACGCTATAAAGAATGGCCTCTACAAAATTTAATTTTCAGGCTAATAACGTATCTTGACATCGATGCGGTTCATACATTTAAAGACCCTGGCGTTGTTGCTGATCA
This sequence comes from Flavihumibacter sp., assembly GCA_039811405.1. Classification (GTDB taxonomy): domain Bacteria; phylum Bacteroidota; class Bacteroidia; order Chitinophagales; family Chitinophagaceae; genus Flavihumibacter. The sequence goes on from JBDHYM010000210.1 coordinate 3,523, forward strand.
CACAACAGTTGCACGCCCAGCAAAACGATCCTTCTTCCGTATTTGTCGACTCGGCCCAGATGCAGGCCATCCGTGTTTACCACGCCGCCACCGGCTCCAACGCGCGGATATATACCGGTATGCTGCAATCGAATTACTCGCAACAGATAGAGGGAAGGCCTTATTTTGATACCAGCATATACGTTCCCGCCAATATTACCTATTGCAACCTGCGGTACGAGCACATTCCTGTATTATACGACATGTACGCCCAAACACTTGTTACCCTTCTGCCAAGTAACATCGGGGTACAGTTGCAGCCGGATAAAACAACCGCTTTCGATATCGGACGTTATCGTTTTATACGCCTCGATTCGGGTAACAACTTCCTGCCCGCGGCAGCACCGGGCTTTTATGAGATCCTCCACGAAGGAAGACAATTGTCGGCCTATGCGCACCGGCGCGTTGTCATCGATGAAAGGATCACCGATCGCGTCGAACGGAAATTTGTTGTCGCTGATAAATATTATGTCCGGAAAAACGGCCAGACACAGTCATTCGGCTCCTGGCGCGGGCTGCAGAAAATGCTTGGCCTGCAACGCAGCAAAGTGCGGCGGCGGTTCAGGGAAACCGGTATTGACCCCAAACTAAAACCAGATCTTGCCATCCGGGCGCTGCTCAGCTACTACGACGACCAAAACCCTGCCACACCATGAGAATTTCGCTCCTGCTGATCGCATTGCTGGGAAGCGCCGGCCTCCGGGCGCAATCGGCTGATCCGCCCCTCAGTGTTTCACTTGACAGCGCGCACATCGCTGAATTTGTTCGCGAAGCCGAGCGGCAAACCGGCGTCTTCTTCTATTACGATGCCCGGCAGTTCGACAGCCTTCGCATATCTATTGCCGTTAGAAGCCAGCCATTGAGCCAGGTGCTCCGGTCTATATTTACCGGCACCGATTATTATTATTACATGGCCGGCGACAAAAAAGTGTTCCTGACGAGGGGGAGTCCGCTGCAAGCCGGGTTACCCGCCGGATACTTTGATCCGCCGGGCAACCGACCGGCCAACCAAAGCAATCCGCTGCCCGACTACAAAGGGGTAGCCACCGTCAAGAACGATCCCGGCATAGAGCAACGCACGTTTGAGATCGGCGCCCGCACCAGCGTTATCTCCCATGCGCCGGCCAGTATTGCCGGTTATGTTCGCAACGGGAAAACGGGCGAACCGATAGGGGGCGCCTACCTGAATATCGAAGGCACCAACATCGGCATCAACACCGACCAGTACGGATATTATTCATTCACTGTTCCGCGAGGGTCGCATATCCTGCAGATACAAGGCATCGGTATGGCCGACACCCGCCGTAAGATCATCGTATATGCCGACGGCAAGTTCAATATCGATCTTACCGAACGGGTCACCTCGCTGAAGGAAGTGATCGTTTCTGCCGCCAAAGTGGCCAATGTACGGCGGGTAGCCATGGGCGTGGACAAGATCAATATCCAGGCTATCAAAAAAATGCCTTCCGCCTTCGGGGAAGCCGATATTTTACGGGCGGTCACCACCCTGCCGGGCGTAAAAACAGTGGGCGAAGCCAGCACCGGCTTCAACGTGCGGGGCGGATCGGCCGACCAGAACCTCATACTCTTCAA